>JAAZMA010000058.1 GCA_012799055.1 Tissierellia bacterium | reverse complement strand
CCACCAGAAAGGCCAACTCCTATTTTATCTCCATTTTCAATCATATTAAAATCTTGAATACATCTTCTCATAAGTCCTAATACTTTTTTCACAATATTCACCTTTCTACAAGAAAACCCAAAATTCTAGGCTTCCATGATTATTATATAATTTTTATATATCATTATGGTTACAACCATATTACATTCTCTTAACAATAAAAAAAGGAAGGATTGAAATCAATCCTTCCTTAGTCTTTGGTCGGGGTGGAGGGATTCGAACCCCCGGCCCCATGGTCCCAAACCACGTGCGCTACCAAACTGCGCTACACCCCGTTTAACGCCGACTATTATAGTATAGGGGAAATATGCCGTAAGTTCAAGAGATAAAATCAGGCAAATTAGTCTAAAATTCTGGAATAAAAGCAAAAATCTCAATATATATCGTTTATTCGCAACATATCTAACAATTTATATGAGCTTTAATATTTAATTTACAATATGATAAGATAGTGTAAAAACAATGAGACCTGAAACTAAGACTCCTGCTAATATTACAAATAAAGCATTTTTATAATCAATTTTAAGTAGTGAAGCAGCAATGCAGCCAGTCCAAGCTCCAGTAGTAGGTATAGGTATGGCTACTAATATAAAAAGACCTAGTAATCTATACTTTATTATGGTATCTTTAGTTTTTCTCAATGTTCGCCTTTTAATCCAACCAATAGTTTTTGAAAAAATAAAGGTTTTTTCAAAATAATTCATTATAGGATTTAAAATTTTAAGTAGTATTGGTACAATCATCATATTGCCAATTAAACTAAGTATTGTGCTGTGTAATGGACTAAAACCTAAAGATATTCCCAAAGGAATAGCCCCTCGAAGCTCAGATAAAGGCATAGCAGCTAAGATTATAACTAATAATTCATTTTTTATTTCTTCAATAATATTTAACATAGAATTATTTCCTCCGGGAAAATTGCAAATTTTAATTAATATGATTATATACTTAATATATTATAAAAGAATTTCTTTTATTTCAAGAACAACTTATACAATTAACAGTTGACAATTGACGATTCCCAATTTATAATTAATCGTCAAGCTTAAGGTTAGTGTAAAATAATTGTTGGACAAAAAACAAAAAAATATAGAGAATAATCCTCCATTTGATATAATGTAATCGACTAAAACACATTAAAGGAGGAAATTCTCTATGAATAATATTATACACTTAATAGCTAAAAAAGTTAAGAGGAAAATCGAAGAAAGTGTAATTAAAGTTTTTGAAGGTGATTTAAACCTTGATAATATCGTAGATTCAGTAGGAGAAATGGTTAATGTTTTTCTTGACATATATGTCGACCTATGTTACAATAAATGTAATTTAATAAAAACTTGATGCCTTATCAAGAGTGGTGGAGGGAATGGGCCCGTTGAAACCCGGCAACCTGTAATTTACAAAGGTGCTAAATCCCACAGAATATTTATTCTGAAAGATGAGGTTTGTGAAACTTGCCTTCCCTTTCGGAAAGGCTTTTTTATTTTGCAAACACAATCTTAGTATAATTAGGGGAGGTATTTTTGATGAAAAAATGGTTATTTACTTCTGAATCTGTTACAGAAGGACATCCAGATAAGGTATGTGATGCAATTTCAGATGCAATTTTAGATGAAATATTGAAAAAGGACAAAGACGCTAGGGTGGCTTGTGAAACTCTTGTTTCTACAGGATTAATATTAGTAGCAGGGGAGATTACCACCAATTGTTATGTAGATATACCTAAAATAGCTAGGGAAACTGTAGAAGAAATAGGATATACTAGGGCAAAATATGGTTTTGATGGAGATACTTGTGCAGTGCTTACTGCAATTAATGAGCAATCTCCAGATATAGCCATGGGAGTAAATAAGGCTTTAGAACATAGGGATAATGGGGAGGATGAATTGGACAAAATAGGTGCTGGAGATCAGGGTATGATGTTTGGTTATGCCTGTAATGAAACTCCTGAATTAATGCCTTTACCCATATCTATGGCTCATGAATTAGCTAGAAAATTAGCCGAAGTAAGAAAAAATGGTACATTAAAATATTTAAGACCTGATGGGAAAACTCAAGTTACAGTAGAGTATGAAAATGATAAACCTATTAGAATAGAAAATATAGTAGTATCTACACAACATAGCCCAGATGTGGATTTAGAAACCATAGAAAAGGATATAAAAGAGTATGTAATAAAGCCAGTAGTTCCAGCTAATATGATAGATGAAAATACTAAATATTATGTTAATCCTACAGGTAGATTTGTAATAGGTGGCCCCATGGGAGATGCAGGCCTTACTGGTAGAAAAATAATAGTGGATACTTATGGTGGATATGGCCGCCATGGAGGGGGAGCTTTTTCTGGCAAAGACCCAACAAAAGTAGACAGATCAGCAAGTTATGCTGCACGTTATGTGGCTAAAAATATTGTAGCAGCAGGTTTGGCAGAAAAATGTGAAATAGGCTTAGCTTATGCCATAGGCGTTGCTAGACCTTTGTCCATATATGTGGAAACCTTTGGTACAGGCAAAATTTCTGATAATGAAATAGAAAAACTAGTGCAAAAACATTTTGATTTAAGACCAGCAGCCATTATTAGAGATTTAGATTTATTAAGACCAATATATAAACAAACAGCTTCCTATGGACATTTTGGCAGACCTGATTTAGACTTACCATGGGAAAAGACAGATAAAGCAGAAACTTTGAGAAAAGAAGCTTTAGGAAATTAATAGGAATTACTAAAAGTCTTAAAATGAGTTAAGGGAAAACCTCTTAGCTCATTTTTTGTTTTTTGAGATATGAGTAAATATTGGAACTAAATAAATATCCGAACCCGGCACTAAATATCGGAACCCGGTAAATATCGGAACCCGGTAAATATCGGAACCTGGCACTAACTTACTAACTTATTGTAAATATCTGAACCTAGCACCAACCTTAATATAAGTTTTTGATGGGAGTGCCCCATAGGGCCAACCTTAATATAAGTTTTTGATATGAGTGCCCCTAGGCAGAACTCACTAACTTATTGGAACCTTTATATAATTCACAATTTTCAATTTTAAATTAGCCAAAGTCCCATAGGGCTTTGGCTAAACTCTTCTTTTCCATAAATCCCAATAATATTTTAATATAAAATTACCTAGGAAATAAAGAAGGCTGCCTTCTAATATGGAGGGTAATTTTATGTATAGTGAAATAAATGAATTATTGGAAAGGTGTAAAAGTGGCAATTTAGAGGCAAAGGAAAAATTACTTTGCAAATTAAAACCTTTAATATTGGCATCCATAAGAAGATATTATAACAAATTTGAAGAATATGATGATTTAATACAAGAAGGATATGAAATAATTTTAAAAGCCATAGAAGAATTTGATCCTAATAAAGGAGTTCGTTTTTTAGGCTATATTAAATTACAATTGAAATACCATTATTTAAACAAACATAGGGAGAAAGAATACTATTCTCTAAATGAACCCATAGGAGATGGGGAACTAGAATTACTAGATTTAATAGAGTCAAATGAAATAGATTTATTAGACCATATTATAGCCAAGGAAAATGGAGAAATATTAATAAAGGCATTAAATTCCCTAACTAAAAGGCAAAAACAAATTATAGTTGAATTTTATATAAATGAATTGTCCATGGAAGAAATAGCCCAAAAATTAAATATATCCTATAGAACAGTAGTTAATACAAAAACCAATGGAATAAATAATTTAAGAAAAATAATAGTAAAATAATCTTCCTTTTTCTATATAGGGTATAGAAGGAGGTGAGATAATGGCTATTAGAACTATTAAGGAAAATACTAGATTAAAATTAGAACTAGACGGAGGCATGGACGGAGACAAGCAAATTATTAAATCTAAAACTTTCTCTAGAGTAAAACCTGAAGCAGATAATGAAGATTTATATCAAGTAGCTTTGTCCTTAGGAGGCCTTCAAGCTTTACCAGTGGAAAAAATTAAAAGACTGGAAGAAGTACAATTATTAGAAGAATAATTAAAAACT
>JAAZMA010000323.1 GCA_012799055.1 Tissierellia bacterium | reverse complement strand
GTTAATACTGTCAAGGAAGTTGTCATCCTAAGGCATAGCCCAAGGATCTTAGACCCAAAAGTTAGACCTAGACAGATTCATTGTCAATTGAAAAAAAGGGGTGAAACTATGGCATTTAAAAATATAAACTTAGATGAAAATATTATACTAAAAAACAGAATACCCTTATTAGTAATAGATGAGAATTGGCTTAAGTTATTTGGAGATGTAAAGTTTAAAAATATGCAATTTTTAAAAGAGGAAATAAATGAACTATTAATAAAAGAAGGGAAATTAAAGAAAGAGTCCCATGTTCTTCAAAGGGAAAAAACTTATGCTATGAAAATGATTTTAGGTATTTCTGATGCCATAAATAATGAAGACAAAAATGTAGATCCAAATTTATTAGATGAATATAAAAATCAAATTGAAACTATAAATGAAAAATTAGAAGAAATTACAATTCAATTAGAAAACATACCCCATGAAATGAGGGAATTAAATTTTCAATTATTAAAACTCACTGTAGATTATGGATATAAAGAGCTTAAAACTAGAGAAAAAAAGCTTAAGGAAACCAATACAGAGTTAGAAGAATTAAGAGAAAGATTAAGGGATTTAATAAATGAAAAACACGATTATGAAGAATGGATAGATGCCACCTATTCCTTTTTACATGGTATGTTAGGAAGCCAGGAGATGGAAAAATTAGATGAGGAATTGTTGGATAAGGGAGAGTTTTTATGGTAATAAGTACTGGTGTAGATATGGTAAAAATAAGTAGAATTGAAAATATAATTAAAACTAAAGGGGATAAATTCTATGAAAAAATATTTACTCTAAATGAAATAGATTATATTTATTTTAGAAACGAAAATCCCCAAACTATCTCAGGTTTATTTGCCAGTAAAGAGGCTATAGCCAAATTACTAGGCAAGGGCATAGGTATTGTAAATTGGAAAGACATAGAAATCCTTCATGATAAATACAATAAACCCTATGTAAAGCTATATAATGAAGGGGAAAATATAAGAAAAGAATTAGGTATTTCTACAATATATTTGTCTATATCCCATGAAAAGGATTATGCCATAGCCTTTGCCATAGGGGAAAAATATTCATTTGATTATTTCTCTTGCCATTCAAAGAAGCATAAGCTAAGAAACTTAGGCATAAATGAAAATAGAGATTCTTTAGCTACAACTACTTCTTTCAATAATTGTAAATGTTCTAGAGCTTATAATGATACTAAACTTATATTTCCAAAAAGAAAGCCAAATTCCCACAAAGGAGATTATGGTAGAATAGGAATAATTGCTGGAAGCACAGGTATGATAGGCTCTGCTTGTTTAGTTTCTATGGCCGCCCTTCGTTCTGGTGCTGGATTAGTTTATAATATAGTACCTAAATCCCTATATGAAACTTTTGCAATTAAATTAATTGAGCCAATAATTATACCAGTGGAGGATAATAATACTGGGTATTTTATTTTAGACTCTCAAAAAGAAACAGAAAAAGCCATAGAAAACAAAGATGTATTGGCCCTTGGACCAGGCATAGGAATAGATAGTGAAAGAGTAAGGTATGTACAAAATACATTATTAAATTATAATAAAACCATAGTATTAGATGCAGATGGTATAAATTGTTTGTCTCAAAACCCTTCTATTTTATCTAAAAGAAAAGGAACTACTATAATTACTCCTCATCCAGGAGAAATGGCTAGATTATTAAATACTAGTATAGAGGAAATCCAGCAAAATAGAGTAAAATATTCTAAATTAATTTCCAGTAAATATAATATAATAACTGTATTAAAAGGCCATGAAACCATAGTAACCAATGGGAAAGATATTTATATTAATTCTACAGGGAATCCAGGAATGGCTACAGCAGGTTCTGGAGATGTATTAACAGGTATAATTGCCTCCTTTATAGGTCAGGGAATAGAACCCTATAAAGCCTCTAAACTAGGGGTATATGTCCATGGTCTAGCAGGAGATTTAGCCAAGGTTGATAAAGGTGAATATGGCATAATTGCAAGGGATATAGTTGAAAATATACCCTTAGCAATATATTTATGTCAATAGGAAGGATTTTCCTTACTATAGGATATAGTTGAAGAATCTCAAAATTTTTAAAATATTTGTTTAAAAAAGAAGGATTTTGTCTCCACTAAATTGAATACATATACTATAGAGAAAATTGACATAATTGGAGGAGATGGAAATGCTTACATTAGACAAAGTAAGACCAGTATGGGCAGAAGTAAATTTGGACAATTTAGCTCACAATATGAAAGAAGTGATAAAAAACACCAAAGAAGGTACTTTAGTTACTGCAGTGGTAAAGGCAAATGCCTATGGCCATGGTGCCGTAGAAAGTTCCAAGGTGTTTTTAGAAAATGGTGCAGATAGATTGGCAGTGGCAACCTTGTCAGAAGCTATTGAGCTTAGACTTGGATCAATAGATGTTCCCATATTAATTTTAGGCTATACTCCTAAAAGTCAATATGAGGAGGTACTAAAGTATAATATTATTCAAACTATTTATGATTATGAATCTGCCAGTATTCTTTCAGAACATGCCACTAAATTGGGAAAGAAGGCAAAAATCCATATTAAAATAGATTCTGGAATGGGTAGAATAGGATATTTACCTGAAAATCAATCTATTGAAGAGATTATTAAGATTTCTAAACTGCCAGGTATAGAAATAGAAGGTATATTTACTCATTTTGCAAAAGCAGATGAAGTAGACAAAAGTTTTACTAGATTACAATATAATCGATTTATGGATATTATAAATAAATTGGAAGAACAAGGTTTAAATATACCTATCAAACATGTGTCTAATTCTGCTGCCATAATAGATTTACCAGAATATAATTTAGATATGGTAAGGGCAGGGATTATGCTATATGGCTTGTATCCATCTAATGAGGTGGATAAAGACCATATTAAATTAAAACCAGCCATGACACTAAAGACTAAAATTTCCAATATAAAAACAGTTCCTAAGAATTTTGGAATTAGCTATGGACAGATTTTTACAACAGAAAAAGAATCTAAAATTGCTACTATTCCTATAGGATATGCTGACGGCTTTACTAGACTTTTAACTTCAAAGGGAGAGGCATTTATAAATGGGAAAATTGTTCCTATTGTAGGTAGGATTTGCATGGATCAATGTATGTTAGATGTAACTGAAGTAGATAAGGTTTCTATTGGAGATGAAGTAATATTATTTGGGGATGGAGAAAAGGGACTTCATATAGATGATATGGCTAATAAATTAAATACTATAAATTACGAAATAGTATGTATGGTAGGAAGACGAGTTCCACGAGTATATATAAAAAATGAAGAAATATTAGTAATTAAGGACTATATTTTAGACAATAAGGTTTCACCTAATGAATAATTTCTACATAAGTTGACACAATTAAGGTATAGGATATATAATTAAGGTATCTTTGTTTATGACTTTAATTCTTTTGGGGGTGTAGTCTGTGGCTGAGACTAAAAAAATCATGATTAGTTTACCTAATAATTTGGTAGAAGAAGTGGATTTTATTGTTTCTATGGAAAAGAAAAATAGAAGTGAATTTGTTAAGGAAGCTATGAAATTATATATTCGAGAAAAAAGAAAGTTAGAAGTGTCGGAAAAGCTAAAGTATGGATATTTAGAAATGAGTAAAATAAATCTTAGCTTTGCAGAAATGGGATTGGGTCAAGATATGGAGGAATTAAATCTTTACGAGGTGAAACTTACAGGGTGTGAAAAAATGTGATAGTAAAAAGGGGAGATATATTTTATGCTGATCTGAGTCCTGTAATTGGCTCAGAACAAGGTGGAGTTAGGCCAGTTTTAGTAATCCAAAATGATATAGGCAATAAATATAGTCCTACAATTATAATTGCAGCCATTACTTCCCAAATAAATAAAGCGAAATTGCCAACTCATATAGAAATTAATGCTCCAGAATATGGCTTACCTAAAGATTCTGTAGTATTATTAGAGCAGGTTCGCACAATTGATAAGAAACGCTTAAGAGAAAAAATTGGTAGATTTAGTGATGAAATGATGGCGAAAGTAGACGAATGTTTAAAAATATCCCTAGGATTAATAGATTTATAAAAATAAGCATGAAATATATGCTTATTTTTTATTTTTTGAATAATATTTAAAATACTAGTAATATATAGTATAATTTAATGAGACCCTTCCCCTTGTATAAGAATATAGAAAGGTGGATTTAAATGGCTGAAAACATTAAATATATAGGAAAATATACAAATCACCTAAGTAATAAAGAAAAGGAAGATTTTTTGTATTTATTTAATAAAGTCTTTAATTTAGATTATAGCCTAGAATGGTTTAATTGGAAGTACATAGACAATATATATGGGGATTCCTATATAGTATTTGCTTACCATGGAGATAATATAGTGGGCATTAGAAGTTTTTGGAGAAATGATATAGACAGTAATTTATCCTATCAACCTTGTGATACTGCAGTTCTTAAAGAATACAGAGGCATGGGAATATTTTCTAAAATGACTAAAATTGCATTAAAAGAAGTAGAAGGAGCTTTTATATACAATTTTCCCAACGAAAACTCTCTACCAGGAAATTTAAAATTAGGTTGGGAAATTAATAAATATGCTTATTTAGAAACAGTATGGAATAGGGGTAAGTTAAAAAACAAAACTAAATATATTGACCATAATTATTTAATATGGAAATTTCACAAATCTCCTTTAAGAAAATACTACTATTATGAAATAGATGGACAAACTTATTTATTGTATAATAGAAAAAACAATTTTTATTATGTACTAGGTAGATTTAATGGAGATTATAAAAACTATTTTGAAAAGGCAGGTTTTCCAATACTCTTTAATTATACTACAGAGGAGACTATGATGTATAAAATATTTAAAAATAGGGCTACAATTGTATCTTTTCACAAGGCTGAAAAAGATATAGATATTCCCATTTTTAAGGCAGATTATTTTTAATAAAATTTAAGGAGGATTCAAATGAATAAATTAAGTAGATTTGCATTATTGACAATTATTATATCTATTGTTTTAGGAAGTGCCGTTGTTTTCTCAGAACCAGGTTCAGAGAAAGACCCATTAATTACACTATCCTATTTAAATGGGGAAATAGACAAATTAAAATCCTATATAAATGAGAAATTAGCTAATATAGAGAAGAATCCAGTAGGTGATTCTACTAATAAAATGGAAGTAGTAGAATTAGAGGCAGGACAATCCTTAATTGGAAAAGCAGGTACAGAAATTATATTAAGAGGTGGCAAAGGAAGGATAATTGCAGGAGAACTAGGTGGGCTTTCAGATATAACTCAGGGGATAGATTTAAAGATGGGTGTAGTAGTACCAGCTAATCATTTATTAATAGTTCCAAGGGATGATGGCAGGGGAGTTTATGTAGTAGAAAATGCCATATTTTTAGTTAGAGGTGGTTATGAAATAAGATAGGTGGAAAAGGATGTGAATTTTTGTGAAAAAACTAATTAAAATTATATTAAAATATCCTTTAAAATTTGTGAATTATATATATACCTATTTTTATTATAAAAATAATAAGATTGGAAAAGATTATAGTATTGATGATATGCTAATAAAAGGAGAGAAAATCTTAGTTTTGTCTCCCCATGTTGACGATGAAACCATTGGTTTAGGTGCTACTTTATTAAAACATAAAAAAATAGGGAACCAAATGTCCCTAGTCTATATGACTGATGGAGGAGGTAGTACTACAGACACTTCTAGAGAAGAACTAATATCCATAAGGAAAAGTGAAGGGGAGAAAGTTAAAGAAGCTTATGGATTTAAAAATTTATATTTTCTAGATGAAATAGATGGGAAATTAAATCCTGATAAAAGAGATTTAATTAATAATATTGTAAATATATTAGAATTAGAAAAACCAACTATTATATATACTCCCTTTTTATTAGATGGGCATAGGGACCATGTGGGAACTACTAAGGCTTTGATTTCTGCTTTAAAAATTTGGGACAAGGATTTTGAAAAAATATATATGTATGAAGTGAATTTGCCCATAATACCCCAATTGGTAAATAGCATTAGTAAAATGGAAGAGGAAGATTATATTAAAAAGGGTGAAATATATAATATATTTACTTCTCAATGGGCCATGGGCTTTGATGTTTTTAGAC
>JAAZMA010000207.1 GCA_012799055.1 Tissierellia bacterium | reverse complement strand
CAAAATGTAAATAAGGCTTTATGAGATTTATAGTTAAGAGACTATACCTTAGTAGCTGAATCCTGTGACGCTACCACTTATTATTAAGTGAAAAATCATATTGATACTATTTAATATCATTTTAGAAACCAGGTATGAAAGATGCAAAGAAGATTTAGACCACGTAAAAGAGTTTGTAATTTTTGTCAAAATAAATCAGAAGCTATAGATTACAAAGATATAAATAAATTAAACAAATATGTTACTGATAGAGGAAAAATTCTTCCAAGAAGAATAACTGGTAACTGTGCAAAACATCAAAGAGAGCTAACTACAGCTGTAAAACGTGCAAGACAAATAGCATTATTACCATATAGTGCAGACTAAGAGAGGAAAAACCTCTCTTTTTTTGTTTGACATACATTATTATAATCTGTATTATCTTAATAAGACTATTTTTATTTGTAAAAAGTAAAAGGGTGAAAATATGGAAAATAAAATGGATATGGATATAATTAAAAATCTTAGAACCGTAGAATGGTTAAAAGCTGAAATGCTTATGTCTATTGCAAGTCTTTACGAATTATTAGCTAAAGGAGAAGAAGACTCAAAGGAAGAGGTAGAAGATTTAACCTCTAATATTATACTTTTGTCTTATTTACTAGGAAAAAGATTAGGAGTATCTTATGATGATATAAATTCTAATCTAGAGGATAAGATAAAGTTAAACTTAATTAAAGATCATAAAATTGAAAAATGGTATGGAGATTTAAGTGAATTACTAGATTTTATTAGGGAATCTTAGGAATGAGGTGAAAAGTAAAAGTGGAAGACAATAAAAAGAAAAAGATAATAGAAATCATATTAATAACCACTATATCTACTTTTATAATGCTTTTAGGAATTTATTATCTGCCATTAATGATTTTCTTATTTC
Organism: Tissierellia bacterium; assembly: GCA_012799055.1. Taxonomy (GTDB): domain Bacteria; phylum Bacillota; class Clostridia; order Tissierellales; family Tepidimicrobiaceae; genus JAAZMA01. Next base: position 960 of record JAAZMA010000207.1, on the reverse strand, counting down.
CAGTTCCTTTTATAGTATTAGGTGTGAAATATGGTATGGGAGTAAATATAGTATGCATGATAATATCTACAATTGCAATTGGATTGTTAACTGATAATGTATCTGGCATATTTATGCTTTTATCTTTTTTACCTGCAAGCATAGCTCTTAATTATACTATTAAAGGAAGAAAAACATCTTTAGAAACTATGGTTATATCTACTTTAGTATTAATAGTGTCATTTTTTATAGTTTTGAGTATAATGAGAGATATAGCTGGTGTTAGTATTGTAGCGCAATTAGAAGAATTTTATACTGAATTTTTAAATGCCCAAATAGAATTATTGAAAGAAACTGGGCTATCTAATTATGAATTATTAAAAGTTACAGATTTTTTAGAAAGTAAACTTGGCGAAACTTTATTAATAATACCTTCTATAATTATGATATTTTCGCTTATTACTGCTTATTTAAACTATCTTCTATCAGTATTGATTCTTAGAAAGCTAGGTTATGGTATAGTATGTATTCCTAAATTCTCTAGATTTAGTTTACCTAATAATATATTATTAGGAATAGGAATTATGTTTTTGGGTGCCTTTTTATTGAAAGTCTTTAAATTATCGTACTATAAGACTATATTTCTAAATATTACTACCATAGTCTCCTTTGTATTTTTCTTGCAAGGTCTTGCTATAATAGATTATAGATTAATAAAGAAAAATAGAAATTGGTTTCTTAGGGTATTAGCAATACTTTTTTTCACTATGATATTGCCCTTAGGAGGATTTATTACCATTTTAGGAGTACTAGATGTGTTCTTCGATTTTAGAAAGTTAAGAAGGCCCATTTAGCCTTAATAGGAGGATTTTTATGGATCAGAGAGGCTTGTTTAATTGGAAGGATTTAAAACTTTATTTGATTTTTATGATATGTTTAATAGTAGTAATTGCGTATTATCAACCAATCTTGGCTTTAGTT
>JAAZMA010000357.1 GCA_012799055.1 Tissierellia bacterium | reverse complement strand
CAAGTGAAAGAACATATATCAAAAATAACTGTATTATATCAATTATCTTACAAGGTCTTTAGTCTTGTAGGGTAAAAATTTCTCAAAAAGAAGGATTTTCTATATCTATGTCGAAATATACCTTATATCAAAATATTAAGGTGATTTTTATGAAAACAAATCTAAGATTTAAAGAAACCATAGATGAGTGTATAGAAGCCTTAGAATTAGAAATTGATGAATTAAAAACAACATATAGAAGAGGTAATAATATATATGATGGATTTTTTATTGGCAAAGAAAAGGATATATATTTATATTTTTTTAAATTAGATGAAGAAATATATCTAATGGACGATGCTCCCATAAGAATAAAAATTAAAAACACAGAAATTGAAGGCTATACTATATATTCTGAAGGCTTTGAAATATTATTAGCTTTAGGAGAATTTATTGGAGGAGAAATAAAGTCTGCGAAACTATATTCTGATCCTTGGAAATTGTTAGTTGAATTGCAAGAAAGATTAAGAGAAATAGAAACAAATAATAGCAGAAATAAAATATTAACTCAGAAATTAGTAGAAATTATTCCAAAGTTAAGTGTGTTAGGAAGTTATAAACTCACAAAAAATTTAGGGCAGAATTCAGCAATTAATAAATCTATGAATGATGATATTGTCTTTATATGGGGCCCTCCAGGTACAGGAAAAACTTATACTTTAGCAAATATTGCACTGAAATCTTTTCTTAATGGGGAAAGAGTATTAATACTTTCTCATAGTAATATTGCTGTAGACGGAGCGATTGAGGCTATATGGAAGTTAATGCCTAATGAACTGTTTCAAGATTTACAAAAAAACTATAATATATTTCCAATAACAAGATATGGTTATAGTAGAATAGATTTTATAAAAAATAGTCCTTATTTTAATAGTTATAATCAAGCTTTAAATTTGGATGATAAAATAAAAGAAAAAATCCAAGAATTAGAAATTGCTATTGAAGACCTTCTCATGGAAATTAGAACGTCAGAATTTAGAAAAAAAGAAAATCAAATAGAATTAATTCACCTTAGAAGGGAATTAAGCAAATTAAAAACTATAGTAAGGAACAATGAGAAACATTATATAGTACCAAGAGCAAAAATAATAGCCACTACCATATCTAAAGCACAAATTGATTCAGCCATATTTGAAGGTAGATATGATATAGTCCTATTAGATGAAGCAAGTATGGCTTACATACCCCAATCTATTTATGCAGCAAGTTTAACTAAAGAAAGAATTATTTTCATAGGAGATTTTAGACAATTGCCTCCAATAGCTATTTCTGAAGGAGAATTAGTGGATAAATGGTTAAAAAAAGATATATTTGAATTTTCCAAAGTAAAAGAATGTGTAAATAATAACAAATTTCATCCCAATATGACTATGCTTAATGAACAAAGACGAATGCACCCTAGTATAAGTAAATTTGTAAACGAGAATATTTACAATAATTTATTAAAGGATCATAAATCTGTGATTAATGATAAAACATCTAGGGAATCCTTATCTATTATAGACACTAGTTTAATGGCTTCAATTTGTAGAGTAGATGAAAATAAATCTAGATTTAATATTTTCAATGCCTTTATTAGTGTAATGATAGCAATAAAACATTATCATGAAGGTTACAATTCCATAGGCATTATAACTCCATATAATGCACAATCAAAACTTATAAATAATATTTTATGGGATTCCTTTCCCGATTTAAGACAAAATATAAGCTGTGCTACAGTACATAAATTTCAAGGTTCTGAAAAAGATATTATTATTTTTGATACGGTGGATAGTTATAGATTAAGAAGACCAGGTGTACTTCTTACAGATGATAGGGAAGAAAAATCCCAAAGACTAATTAATGTAGCAGTAACTAGAGCTAAGGAAAAATTTGTTTTAGTATCTAATATGAAATATTGGGATAGTAGATGGAGGAGTGGAGAAACCTTACATCAGCTTTTTGACTATTTAAAAGTCAATGGAGAAGTTTTTAATTATGAAAAGATATATAGGGAATTAAATAATATAGATATTAACGATTTAAATTTTTATATTCCTACTCCAAATAAGAAAAAACAATATATGTTTTTTAAAAAATTATTTGATGAAATTATTAATAGTAAATCGATTTATATATTTGTACCTGAATCTATGGAAGGTAGTTTAAAATTAATAGAGATACCTATAAAAGAAGCCTGCAAAAATAATTCTAAAGTAATAATTCAAACAGAGAATATTAATTTAATACCAGATAGTTTACAAGAGATTACAATTGTAGAGGATTTTACCTGGTTGCCAATCATTATTATTGATGAAGAAATTATATATTATGGTTACCCCTTTATAATAAATAATTATATAGAAAATAATTTATTAATTAGATTAAAAGGGAAAAACACTGCTAGAAACCTAAACTTTAAATTAAATATTAAAAGTAATTTAATTCACAGGGAAGAAGGATTAAATGTAAGTTTTAAAGATTTTGTTGAAGAACGTATGAGATGCTGCAAATGTAAATCTCCACTCACTGTAAGAAAAAGTAGGCGAAATAAATATTTTATAGGTTGCACAAATTATCCTAATTGCACTCAAACAGAGATGATTAACAAGGAAATTATGAATTCCTATTTAAAGAAATTGGCTATTAGATGTAATGAATGTAATGGAAAAATGGAAGCTAGAATTGGAAGATATGGTTTGTTTATAGGTTGTAGTAATTACCCAAAGTGTGAGAATACTAAAGGACTAGAGACTTATGTTTAAAAAGGTGGACTGTTAAACAAAAAAGTGACATAGTGAACTAAATAAAATTAATTAAACATATAAGGAGGATTTTTATGGCATTTCAGCAAGAATTTGAGATGTATGGTCATCCTAGCATATATAATCCTAGGGAAAGGAAACTTAAAGTGTATTTTTCTGAACCTAATGGAGGAGT
>JAAZMA010000268.1 GCA_012799055.1 Tissierellia bacterium | reverse complement strand
CAGTCTAGGTTGAAGGGAAATGGGATTTTTGTTAAAAGCAACAGGTGGATTATTTGCCTTTTGCATCTTGTTCTAAACGTTTATCAAGACCTTCTTCATAAATTTTTTCATATTCACATCATTATGCCCATTCCTTTTTAATATTACAAATACATTATTTTATAGCTCTTCATGTATTTTTGCATAATCTATATTCATAAGTTTATTTGCCATTAACGGTTTGTCTTTACACATTTCTTTTATAGATGGTGCATATTCACTTCCATCTCTAGATTGAATTACTTCTATTCTATCTACCTCTAAAGTAGAAGTAACTGATATTTTATAAGCTTTTCCTTTGTAGTAATATGGGGTTCCTTACCTTTCATAACATTTAATATGATAATAGTCTTTTCATCTATTTTTTCCACTTCTATTTTAAAACTTGGAGCTGAGTCTATAAAATCATTTATCATATTAGTAATATATTGTTATATATTGTTTAATTTCTTCCAATGTAGTGGCGAATCTTATGTATTCATAAGCATTTTATCAATTTTATATTAACTTTATCAGTATTTTATTATATAATGAGATAAAGAGAGCATAATATGATACTAGGACAAGGAAGATGATAATGGTTTATTTAAATACCTTCACGTTTCCAAATAAGGATATGGAATTTGAATTTTTTATGAAGATAAAAAGAACTTGTTATGATTCATTTTATCCATTTCAAATATTATCAAAACATGATTTTAAAAGAATTGATTTTGAGCCTGTAACGATTTTATATGGTGGAAATGGTTCGGGAAAATCAACCGCATTAAATGTAATAGCGGAAAAAACAAAAATAAAACGAGATTCTATTTTTAATAAATCTAATTTTTATCAAGACTATGTTAATATGTGTAATATGCAAATTAGTGACCCCATCCCTGAAAATAGCAGAATTATTACCAGTGATGATGTTTTTGACTATATGTTAAATATCCGTACTTTCAATGAAGGAATTGATCAAAAACGTGAAAAACTTTTTGAAGAATATCTAGATGCAAAATATTCTCATTTCCAAATAAAATCTATAGAAGATTACCAACAACTGAAGAAAGTAAATAATGCTAGAAGTAAAACCCAATCACGTTTTGTAAGAAATGAATTAATTGATAATATTAAAGAGTATTCCAATGGTGAAAATGCATTCATATATTTTACAGAAAAAATTAAAGAAAATGGGCTCTATTTATTAGATGAGCCCGAAAACAGTCTTTCACCTAAACGACAAATAGAATTAACCAAATTTATTGAGGATTCTGCAAGGTTTTTTGGCTGTCAGTTTATTATATCAACACATTCACCATTTATACTTGCCATGCATGGAGCAAAAATATATGATCTTGATGAAAATCCAGTTGAGGTGAAAAAGTGGACAGAATTAGAAAATATACGTACCTATTATGAGTTTTTTAAAAAATATGAAAAAGAATTTTAATTGAATAATTAGTCTAACAACTACTCTTTTACCCTTCATTATCATATGCCTTAATCACTTAATATCCTATTTTTTATGTCTTAATAAACTTTATTTTAAACTAGACATTTACAGGATAAGGTTCTAATCCCCATAAAGCTCCTCATATCTTCTTTCTGCTCCTTTAATTTCCTTACGAATATCTATGATTTCATCTACTTCATTTATCTTCCCTATAATTTCATTTAATTTATATTCTATTGTAGATACTACTATTTCATCTGATTTAATTTTAAAATCAAAATCCTTTAGCGTGTTTAAAGTGCTTTTAGCATTTTTTACTTTTATATAATACACATCTTCTTGATATTTTGATATATCTTCTTCTATTAGCTTTCCATCTTTTACAAATACTATGTGAGAAGTCATTTGATCAACTTCCGAAAGATTATGGGAAGATAATAAAATTGTTTTTCCCCCTTTGGCAAAATCTAATAAGATATTTCTAACCTTTATTATAGTACTAGGATCGAGGCCATTAAAAGGTTCATCTAAAACTAAAAAATCTGGCTCATTTAATATGGACATAGTAAAAAGTAATTGTTGTTTCATACCTAAAGAATAATCTTTCACTTTTTTATTAATAAAGTGTTTAATCTCCATAAGTTCTACAGCCTTTCTTATGGATTCCTTACTTAGCCTATGAGTTTCACATATGAATTTTAAGTGATCTAAGCCTGTTAAATATTCATACAATACTGTATTATCTATCATATAAGAATAATTATTATAAATAGATATATCCTTATTGGATTTTCCTAAAATCTCAACAGTACCTGAGTCTGAGTTTAATATATTAGCAATAATATTTAATAAAGTGGACTTCCCACTTCCATTTGGTCCTACTAAAGCCACTATTTCTGGTTCTTTAATATGAAAAGAAACATTATCTAATACTTTATGTTTTCCAAAGGATTTTGAGACATTGTTTATTGACAAAATTGTCATCCCTAGCCCCTCCCATACTTCTTATTATATTTTTT
>JAAZMA010000183.1 GCA_012799055.1 Tissierellia bacterium | reverse complement strand
TAATGTAAAAATATTAAACATACATTAATTTTCTATACTATTTCAATTTTATATTTAACTGTTTTTAAAAATCCAAGTAAAATACTTGCAAATTCATAGGGTTTTTCATACATAGAGGCATGTCCTGCATCTTTTATTAATGTCCATCGAGCATTTGGAATATTTTTATAAAGGACTTCTTGATATTCCACAGGGGTAATTGTATCTAGTTCAGAGCTAATTATCATAGTTGGTACATTTATTTTATGAAGCTTATCTGTAATATTTAAATTATTTGCACTTTTAGCTGCTCTTCTAAAGCCATCATACCAAGCTTTATCTAAAAGTTCATCAAATTGTTTTTCCCTTTCTTTTAACCATTCAATATTTTTTTCATAAAATTTATAAGAGTAAATACTTGGCATAGTTATATTAAAAAATGTAGAACCATCATAAGTAGAAGCTGCATAATCCCAAGCTTTTTGTAAATCTTGCATAGATTTATTTGTATAGCTTGTAGTATTAGCTAAAATTAAAGATTTAACCATGTTTCCATATTTTAAAGTAAATAATTGAGCCACTTCTCCACCATAGGATACACCAAAAAGATGAACCTTATTATAGCCTAGTTTTTTAAGTAATTCCATTAATATTTCCACATGCATATCTTGAGTATATTGTTCATCTGCTTTATGAGAAAGCCCTTGATCTATTAAATCCACGTATAGTACTTTATAATTCTCTGAAAATATATCTGTAAAAGCTGACCAACTTTTAGTACTCATCATTATTCCATTTAAAAAAACTATCACATCTCCTTCCCCATATTCCTCATAATAAATGTTTTTTCCTTGTATCTTTTCATAAGGCATATTTATTCACTCTCCATTTTAAATATTATTTAAAATATATTATAATTGCAATTTATATGCCAATTAAAAACCTTATTATTACAATAATGTCATTTAAAAAAGTGTATAATTGTATTACAATAGTATAATTTTTATACACTAAAACTTCATCAAAACAATCCCCATTACCAAAAATCCAATAAATCCAAATACAGGATAAAGTACTCCCACTAAATTAGAAAAACCTAATTTTGCCAAAGGGATGGCAGATATACAAAAAAGAACAGTAAATAGTAGTTTATATTTTCCTTCCTTTAATCTATTAATAAATCCAAATCCACTAGCAAGAGCTGTGGTAAACATGGCTATCCAAAGGATTATTGCATAAATTTTTCTATAATTATCCCCTATATAGCTACATATTTTTAACATGGGAATATCCAATTGAAAAACTTCATTATAATATATAAGTGTTGATATTAATATAGATATACCTAAAACTCCCAATATAATTCCACCTGATAATCCGCCTAAAATAGCAGTTTTTTTGTCCTTAATTAATGGAAGTAGTGATGAAAAAACTACTAATATTATTAAAGAATTAGAACCTACATAAAGAAAAGCTGAAGAAATGAAGTTTCCCTTTTTACTTAATCTAACTCCCTCTATATTGGAAAAATTATTTCCTTCCCTTGTATTTATATAAATAGATGTAAATACAATGCCAATTATAAGTAGAGGAACTAAAATAGTATTTACAAAAGATAATCCTTCTAAACTAAATAAAAATACAATAAAAGAAAATATTACCATGGTTATTATTCCAATATTATAGGATAATCCTAATTCTTCTTTAAATATGGCACCAGAACCAGAGATCATTACACTAAATCCTGTGTATAAAGAAAATGTAATTATAATATCTATTATAAAACCAAAATTTTCTCCAAAGATTTTATTTACTAATTCATTAAAAGATTTTATTTTATTATTATATATTTTTATAAGTAATAAACTACCTATGAAAGAAAATAATATTCCAGAGATAATCATACCTAATATACCCTTAAGTCCATATATGCCAAAAAACTCAATAATTTCTCTACCAGATGCAAAACCAGCCCCTATTACTGTTCCTATATATATGGATGCTATTTTAATCCAATCTTTTTTCACTATCCCACCTCCACTAATTAATAATATTAAACTTAAGGCTTATCCTATAACTAAAAAATATTTAAACCCTTATTAGTTTTCTTACGACTAAGTTTATGAAGAAGTTTAATTGTTTAATTAATAATATTAATTATTGTTTTAAATTTATTAATATTGTTCTTGCAATTATTTAATTTATATGTTATATTATATTTAAATAATTGATGTTTAATTTAGGAGGGGGTACTGTGAAGAAATATTTATTTAAATCTAAAGGATTGTTGTTTTTATATTTAATCCTTGCCATATTAAATTCTGCCCTTGGAATCTATTTTGCTTTTATACTTGGGAATATAGTTGATGTAAGTGTTAGTGGTAATTTTTTAGAATTTAAAAATATTCTTAAATCGGGGATTATACTTATGGTGATAAGTAATATATCTGCATATCTTATTCGAATATTTGCAGGTCTTTATATTAAAAACACTATGTCAAATTTAAAAGAAGATGTTTTTAATAGTATATTATCTAAAGATATATCTTCTTTTAATTCTGAAAATACTGCTAATTATATTTCTGCATTAAATAATGATACTAGTTTAGTGGAACAGGATTATTTTGTAAACATTTTAGGTAGTTTTCAATATATATCTTTATTTATACTTGGCACCTATTCCATATTTAAATTAAATGTTTATATAGCTATTGCCACATTTATTATAGGTTTTATTCCACTATTAATACCAGTATTTTTCCAAAAAGAAACTGGCAAGAGAAAAGAGAGATATTCTAATAGTTTAAGTTCTTTTACTACTAAAATTAAGGACATATTTTCAGGTTTTGAAGTTATAAAATCCTTTAATATTGAAGAAAAAACCAAAGAGGATTTTAATATTTCTAATAATAATGTTGAAAATACAAAGTATGCTTCAACAAAAATTGAAGCTGTAGTAAATTCCTTGTCAGGTTTTTTTGGTAATATGGTGTTTTTCGTTCCCTTAGGCCTTGGTACTTATCTTGTATTAAAAGGAGAATTTTCAACAGGTGGAATGCTTACTGCAGTACAGCTTATGAATTATATTGTTCATCCTATACTTAACTTTTCTGTAATTATAAATAAAATTAAGGGAATTAAACCTATAAATGAAAAATTAGTAAATATAGTTGAAGACAGTAATGGCGAAGATACAGGTATAGTTAAAAATAGTCTTGATGAATATATTGAAATAAACAATCTTTCTTTTTCCTATAATGAAGAAAGGAAAATTTTAAAAGATGTAAATTTAAGGATTAATAAAGGGGAAAAGGTAGCTATAGTAGGCCGTTCTGGTAGTGGAAAGTCTACTTTATTAAAGTTAATTTTAAGATATTATGATGATTATAATGGAGAAATAATCATAGATGGAGTAAATAGTAAAGATATAAAACTCTCCTCTATATATGAAATAATGTCCATTATACAACAAAATGTCTTTATGTTTGACGATAGTATAGAGTCTAATATAGCTTTATATGGAGATTATTCAGATAAAGAAATAGATAAGGCTATTTTAAACTCTGGACTTAAATCTTTAATTGATTCCTTACCTAATGGAAAAGATACTAGTGTAGGAGAAAATGGTTCTAATTTATCTGGCGGGGAAAAACAAAGAGTTTCTATTGCTAGGGCATTAATTAAAAATACTCCTATTATTCTATTAGATGAGGCCACTGCCTCTTTAGATGCAGAAACTTCTTTCGAAATAGAAAATTCACTGTTAGATATTAATGGATTAACTAGCCTTGTAGTTACTCATAAATTAAATCCTGAATTACTTAAAAAATATGATAAAATTGT
>JAAZMA010000339.1 GCA_012799055.1 Tissierellia bacterium | reverse complement strand
GGAGGTGTAGTAATATTAAAGAACTTCAAATTAATGAAGAAATAAGGGAAAGGGAAGTAAGATTAATTGATGTAGATGGGGAACAAATAGGTGTGGTTCCAATTAAAAAGGCTCTTGATATGGCCTATGATAAAAAAATGGATTTAGTAAAAGTTGCACCAAATGCTAAGCCACCAGTTTGTAGAATTATGGATTATGGAAAATACAAATATGAATTGGCTAAAAAAGAGAAAGAAGCTAAAAAGAATCAAAAAGTTATAAATGTTAAAGAAGTAAGGATGACTCCAAATATCGAAGAACACGATTTAAATGTAAAGGCAAGAAGGGCTATTGACTTTTTAAACAATGGAGATAAAGTCAAAGTAAGCATTAGGTTTAGAGGAAGAGAATTAGGTCATACTGAGGCAGGTAAAGAAGTATTGATGGATTTTTATGAAATAGTTTCTGAACATGGAGTTATTGACAAACAGCCTAGAATGGAAGGTAGAAATATGATAATGTACCTAGTTCCCAAAACTGAATAAGTGAGGAGGTAAATAATATGGCAAAGATGAAAACCCATAGAGGGGCAGCAAAAAGATTTAAAAGAACTGGTTCAGGTAAAATAAGAAGGTATAAAGCATTTAAATCACATAAAACTGGTAAAAAATCTCCTAAGAGAGTTAGAAATTTAAGACAGCCAGCTTTAGTAAGTAAAAGTGATCAAAAAAGGATAGACTCACTAATACCGTAATAATATATGAAAATTTTAAGGGAGGTAGGAAAAAATGGCAAGAGTTAAAGGCGGTGTTACTGCCAAAAAAAGACATAAAAGAGTATTGAAACAAGCAAAGGGATATTATGGTGCTAAAAGCAAATTATATAGACCTGCAAATCAAGCAGTAATGAAATCCTTGGATTATGCATATTCAGGACGTAAACAAAGAAAGAGAGATTTTAGAAAACTTTGGATTTCTAGAATTAACGCAGCTGCAAGACAAAATGGAATGAATTATAGCACCTTTATTAATGGACTTAAAAAAGCTAATATTGAAATCAATAGAAAAATGTTATCTGAAATGGCAATCCATGACCCAGAAGGCTTTTCAAAACTTGTTGAAATTGCCAAAGGGTATAATTAAAGTTCCGGTTACGGAGCTTTTTTTGTTTCCATATTAATAATATGGTTCTTTTTGCCATAGACTAAGGCAAAGAGGCCTTTTGTTTCCACTTTGATTTAATAAAAACACTAATTAATGGAGGATTTATTATGGCAATATTATCTAAATATTTAAAAAATATCCGACTAAATCCACCAAGAGTTTTAGCACTAGGATTTGGAACATTGATATTGATTGGAGCTATACTTTTAAACTTACCAATAGCCTCTCAAAATGGAGAAAGTATAGGATTTATAAATTCTTTCTTTACTTCTGCATCAGCAGTATGTGTCACAGGCCTTGTTGTTGTAAATACTGCTAAACACTGGTCTTTATTTGGGAAAATAGTTATAATTATATTAATTCAAATCGGAGGCTTAGGTTTTATGACTATGGCTACTATAGTGGCCATGTTAATGGGTAAAAAAATAAGTTTAAAAGAAAGATTAATCATAAAAGAACAATTAAATCAAGAGAATATATCTGGTTTAGTTAGATTAACTAGATATGTAATATTTTCTACCCTTTTAATAGAATTAATTGGTGCTATATTATTATCTACTAAATTTATTCCTAGATATGGAACAATAAAAGGTATATGGTTTTCAATATTTCATTCCATATCTGCTTTTTGTAATGCAGGTTTTGATATAATAGGGGAAAGTATTGTACCTTTTGTAGGAGATTTTATAATTAATATTACAATTGCATTATTAATTATAATTGGAGGCTTGGGATTTAATGTATATATTGATATTTCACAAAGAAAATCCTTTAAAAGACTACATCTACACTCTAAACTTGTTATTGTAATTACTTTAATATTAATTTTTACTGGAATGTTTTTAATTTTATTAGTTGAAAGGCATAATCCAGACACTTTAGCAAGTCTTTCAACTGGGGATAAATTGCTGGCATCTTTTTTTCAATCAGTTATTGCTAGAACAGCAGGATTCAATTCTGTAGATATTTCAAAGCTATATGATACTACAGGCTTTATTTTGATTATTTTAATGTATATTGGAGGTTCCCCTGGTTCTACTGCAGGAGGTATTAAAACTACAACTTTTAGTACAATTATTTTAACCACTATGGCAGTAGTTAGAGGAAATAAGGATGTATCAGTTTTTAATAGAAGATTAAATCAAGATATAATAAATAGGGCATTAGCCATTGCTACAATTGGTTTGGCTTTAATATTAACTGTTTCACTAATTTTAACTTTAACTGAAGAAGGGAACTTTTTAGATCTATTATTTGAAACCACTTCTGCTTTTGGAACTGTAGGTTTAACACGAGGCATAACACCAAATTTATCAAATGTTGGTAAAATACTAATTACAATAACTATGTATTTAGGCAGAGTAGGTCCATTGACTATGGCCTTTGCATTTTCTCAAAGACAAAAACAGCCATTATATAGACATTGTGAAGGAAATATTATTGTTGGATAGGAGGAAAAATTAATGAAACAATTTATGATTATAGGATGTGGTAGATTTGGCTCATCTATTGCAACCACTTTGTTTAAACTTGGTCATGAAGTAATGGTTATAGATATAGACGAAGAAAGGATTCAAGATATTGCAGAAGAGGTCACCTATGCTGTACAGGCTGATGTATCTGATGAAAATGTATTAATGGAATTGGGAATAAGCAATTTTGATGTGGTAATTGTAAGTATTGGTTCTAATTATCAAGCCTCAATAATGGCTACTTTAATAGCTAAAGAATCTGGAGTGAAAAAAGTTGTTGCAAAAGCCCATGATAGTTTGCATGGGAAAGTATTAGCTAAAATTGGTGCAGATAAAATAATATATCCTGAGAGAGATATGGGTGTAAGAGTGGCTCATAATTTAGTTTCATCTAATATTTTAGATTTCATAGAATTGTCTCCAGATTATAGCATATTAGAAATAACTGCTTTAGAACAATGGATTAATAAATCCTTAAAAGAGCTTAGACTTCCTACAAATTATGGAATAAATGTAATGGCCATAAAAAGAGGCAGTAACATCAATGTATCCCCTTATGCAAATGATATTATTCTTAAGGGAGATGTATTAGTAGTTATTGGAAATACTGTAGATATTGAAAAAATAGAACAAAAAGTTGGTGAATAACTGTGATAAGTATTACTAGTCCCAAAAATCCTAAAATCAAACAAATTAAATCTCTATATAGAAAAAAAGAAAGATGGAATAGTAAACTTTTTTTAGTAGAAGGCATTAAAATTGTAGAAGAGTGTATAGACAATAATTATCCAATAGAGAATATTATCTATACAGATGAATTATTTAATATTACTGGTGGAGAGGAAATTTATGAAAAAATAAAACTTTATGATAAATTAATTTATGTTCCCCAAAAATTATTTAAAGAAATTTCTGATACAGAAAATCCTCAAGGAATAATGGCTATTGCAAAATTTACACAAAGGCCTATTAATAAATTATTTAAATCTAAAAATCCATTTATTTTGTTTTTAGATGAGGTACAAGATCCAGGCAATATGGGTACAATAATAAGAACAGCTGATGCATTTAATATAGATGGTATTGTGGTATCTGAAGGTTCTGTGGACATATACAATCCTAAAGTTGTTCGTTCTACTATGGGTTCAATATTTAGAATACCTATTTATCATACATGGGATAAAATAGGAACTATTAAAGAATTAAAAAATAGAGGATTTAAAATTTTTACTACTTCATTGGAAGGTAAGGATTATATTTATAATATAGATTTTAAAGGGTCTTCTGTAATATTAATAGGTAATGAGTCAAAGGGTGTATCTTTTGAATTACATTCATTAGCAAATCAGTGGATTAAGATTCCAATACTAGGTGAGACTGAGTCATTAAATGTAGCGGTAGCCTCATCAATAATAATGTACGAAGTAATGAGGCAAAGAATAGGATAATCCTTGTAATTTAGAGATATAGGTGTTATAATTTAGTAAATAGTTTTGCAATTTGGCCTATTCTTTGATACTTAGGTCTTATTTTTTATTAATTTATGGAAAGGAGCATTCCAATGATAGATAAATTAAAATTAATTAGAGAAGAAGCGCTAAATAATATTAAAAATATAAATAATATAGAAGAATTAGAGAAACTTAGAGTAAAGTATATGGGAAAAAAGGGAGAACTTACATTAATCCTTAGGGAAATGGGGAAACTTTCAAAGGAAGAAAGACCCAAAATAGGTCAAATGGCAAATGAAATTAGACAGGAATTGGAAAAAGGATTAGCCAATGCCAATGAAAGAATAAAGGAAGAGCTTAAGAAGGAAAAAATCCAAAAAGAAAAAATAGATATAAGTATAAGAACTAAGACTAAAAATCTAGGGCATACTCATCCTTTATTAGCAACTATAGAAGAATTGGAAAATTTATTTATTAGTATGGGATTTAGTGTAATAGAGGGCCCAGAAATAGAAACAGTAGCTAATAATTTTGATGCATTAAATTCTCCAGAAAATCATCCTTCTAGGGATTTGTCAGACACTTTCTATATAAATGAAGAAATATTACTTAGAACTCATACTTCCCCTGTGCAAATTAGAGCCATGAAACAAATGAAACCACCAATTAAAATAGTTTCTGCTGGTAGAACCTTTAGATTTGACGATGTTGATGATACACATTCTCCTATGTTTCATCAATTAGAAGGGTTGGTTGTAGACGAAAATGTATCTATGGCAAATCTTATGCACACTATAGATATATTTATAAAGGAATTATTTGGGGAGGATATGAAAACTAGATTTAGACCCCATCACTTTCCATTTACAGAACCAAGTGCAGAAGTTGATGTTTCTTGTTTTGAATGTAGGGGAGAAGGTTGTGAAGTCTGTAATGGAACTGGTTGGAATATAGAACTATTAGGATGTGGCATGGTGCATCCAAAGGTATTAGAAAACTGTGGAATAGATTCAAAGAAATATACTGGCTTTGCCTTTGGAATGGGAGTTGATAGAATAACCATGGTAAAATATAATATAGATAATATTCGTTTACTATTTGAAAATGACAATAGATTTTTAGAACAATTTTAATAAACATAAGGAGGATAAATATGCTTTTACCAATTAAGTGGTTGAAAGAATATATAGAAATAGAGGAAAATACTAAAATACTAGCTGATAATCTTACCTTATCTGGTTCCCATGTAGAATCTATAATTTCACTGGATAGGGGTATAGAAAATGTTGTAGTGGGGAAAATTTTAGAATTGTATAAACATGAAAATGCAGATAAGTTATATGTTGCCATACTAGATATTGGAAGTGAAACTTTACAAATAGTAACAGGTGCAGATAATTTAAAAGTGGGAGATTATGTACCTGTAGCCTTAGTTGGTGCTAAATTACCAAATGGCCTATACATAGAGGAAACGGATTTTAGAGGTGTAAGGTCTTATGGTATGCTATGCTCTTTAAAAGAATTGGGTTATTCAGACAATGTAATTCCTAGGGAGCAAAGAGATGGAATCTTAGTTTTAAATGAAGATTATCCACTAGGTACAGACATTAAGAAAGTTCTAGGTTTGTATAATGATATAATAGAATTTGAAATAACTCCCAATAGACCAGATTGCTTAAGTATAATTGGAATGGCTAGGGAAACTGCTGCAACCTTTAATAAAGAATTAAAATATCCTAAAATTGAAATAAAAAATGAAGTTGACAATATAGATAATTATTTAGAAATTGTAGAAATAGATAATGAGCTTTGTAATAGATATTATACCAAAGTAATTAAAGATGTGAAAATAAAAGAATCTCCCCTATGGCTACAAACCAGATTAATGGAAGCGGGAATGCGCCCTATTAACAATATAGTGGATATTACAAACTATGTAATGCTAGAATTTGGTCAACCACTTCATGCTTTTGATTTAGACAAACTAAATAGTAAGAAAATCATAGTTAGAAGAGGAAAAGAAGGAGAGAAAATCAAAACCATAGATGGTGTAGACAGAACTCTTAAACCATCTAATTTAGTAATTGCAGATAAGGATAGGCCTATAGCCATTGCAGGGGTTATGGGAGGAATAGATACTGAAGTAGATGAAAATACTACCACTGTATTATTAGAATCTGCTAATTTTAATAGTAGATCTGTAAGATTAACTGCTAAAGATTTAAATTTAAGAACAGAAGCCTCCTCTAGATTTGAAAAGGGAATAGATTCAAATTTATGTGAAATTGCAGCTAATAGAGTTTGTCAATTAATTGAACAAATTGAAGCAGGCACAATAGTTAAAGGTAGTATTGATGTTTATGAAAATATTAGGGAAGAAAAAGAGATAATTTTAAATCCAGATTATGCAAATAGACTTTTAGGAATAGATTTAGATAAAGAAGAAATGGCAAATTATTTAGAAAGACTAGGCTTGAAAACTATTATAAATGGAGATAAAATAAAAGTAACAATTCCCACATTTAGATTAGATTTAGAAGAAGAAGTAGATTTAATAGAGGAAATAGGAAGGCTATATGGTTTTCACAATATAGAACCTAAGCCTTTAGTAGGAGTACTAACTAGAGGAAATAAACCCTATGGGAGAATTATTCAAGATAAAGCAGATTCTATACTTCAAGCTTTAGGTTTAAATCAAGTAATGACTTATTCTTTTATTAGTCCAAGGGTTTATGATAAACTAAATTTAGGTGAAAATAGTAGTTTAAGAAATTATATTAAAATATTAAATCCCTTAGGGGAAGATTATAGTGTAATGAGAACTACATTAATACCCAATATGTTAAACCTTTTAAGTAGAAATTATAACCATGGGGTAGAAGAATGCTTTTTTTATGAAATAGGAAATATATTTATACCAAAGACTTTGCCAATTGAAGAATTGCCTATAGAAAAGAAGATTTTATCCATAGGCATGTATGGTAATATAGATTTTTACGATATTAAAGAAGTAGTGGAAACTTTATTAGAAAGATTAGGTATTAAGAAGTTAAAGTTTCTACCTAAAGAAGACAATTCAATATTTCATCCCTATAGAACTGCAGAAATAATATATAATGATGATTTAATAGGAATTATTGGTGAAGTTCATATGGATATTATGGAAAATTTTGAAATAGAAAAGAAACCCTATATAGGTGAATTAGATTTTGATAAAATTATTGAACTAGCTAATTTAAAAAAGAGCTATAAGCCTTTACCTAAATACCCAAGTATTACGAGGGATATTGCCTTAGTAGTAGATAGAAATATTATGATAGGCCAATTGGAAAAAACAATATGGGAAAATGGTGCAGGTTTAATAGAAGATGTTAAACTATTTGATATTTATGAGGGAGAACAAATAGAAGAGGGTAAAAAAAGCGTAGCCTTTGGCATTAGATATAGGTCTCATAATAGAACATTAAAGGACAATGAAATTAATAAAATACAAGAAAATATAATAGGAGAATTGGAAAAACACTTAGGTGCACAACTTAGATCTTAAAGAGTAGATTTTTCTACTCTTTTTTTAAAAATAAAGAAGGAAAATGAAGAATAATGTATAATATATATAATAAGATTATAAAAGGGAGAGATGAAGTTATGACAGAGAAAAACAAAGTAGATGTAATTATTGATGGTCGTAACTTTACGGTGGTTGGCGAAGGTAGTGAAGAATATGTAAAGGGATTAGCCCAATATGTTGATGAAAAAATTAGAGATATATCTAGTAAAAATAACAAACTAAGTAATTCCATGGCTGCCACCTTAGCTGCATTTAATATTGCTGATGAACTATATAGAACTAGTGAAGAATTTAAAGACTTAAAAATTAAATCAAAAGGACCTATGGAACAATACGATAATCTTGTAAAGTTATTGGAAGATGCAGAAAAAAAGATTAATAAACTAGAGAAGGAGGCCAATTATTATAAAGATGAATTACTAGAAACTAAAAAGAAAAACGAAGAATTAAATAAAAAAATAGAAAAAAAAGAAAGCACACTTGAACTAAAAGAAAAAGAACTGGAAGAAAGTCAAGATATGATTAAAAAATTACAAGATAAAATTTTTGAAAATCAAATGGAATTAATTGAAACAAAAAAAGAATTAGAAGAATCCTTAAGAACATATGAACAGGAAAAAAGAATTTTAAGTCAAGGAGGAAATTTAAATAGGTGATAGATAAAAATATAGAACTATTGGCCCCAGTTGGTAGTATGGAATCTCTATATGCAGCTGTAGAGAATGGTGCAGATGCAGTTTATTTAGGAGGAAAGTTATTTAGTGCAAGGCAATATGCAAATAATTTTGGTTTAGAAGAGTTAAAATTAGCAGTAGAATATGCTCATTTAAGAAATGTAAAAGTGTATGTAACTGTAAATATATTAATTGATAATGAAGAAATGAAAGATGTATTAGACTTTGTCAAATATCTTTATGATATTGATGTAGACGGTCTTATACTTCAAGATTTGGGATTAATCTACCTAATAAATATATTATTTCCAGATTTTGAACTACATGGTAGTACACAAATGACTATTAATAATCTACCTGGGGCTATTTTTTTAGAAGAATTAGGATTAAAAAGAGTAGTACTTTCAAGAGAGGTTCCAATAAATGAAATTAAAAAAATACACGAAAAGTCAAATATAGAATTAGAAGGATTTATACACGGTGCTCTATGTGTTTCTTATTCAGGACAATGCTTAATGAGTAGTATAATAGGAGGTAGGTCTGGTAATAGAGGTGCTTGTGCTCAACCTTGCAGATTAACTTATAGTATAATAGATTATTATAATGGAAATGTTTTATTAGATAAATGGGATAAAAAATATATTTTAAGTCCAAAGGACTTAAATACCATAGATTATATTGAGGATATTGTAAATAGTGGAATTGTATCTTTGAAAATAGAAGGTAGAATGAAAAACCCTGAATATGTTGCTACTATTGTAAATAATTATAGAAAAGCATTAGATTTAGGTTCAGATAAAATTACCAGTGAGGACAAGGAGGATATTTTACAAATCTTCAATAGAGGCTTTACTAAAGGCATTATGCTTGGAGATTTTGGCAGAAATTTCATATCTTA
Organism: Tissierellia bacterium; assembly: GCA_012799055.1. Taxonomy (GTDB): domain Bacteria; phylum Bacillota; class Clostridia; order Tissierellales; family Tepidimicrobiaceae; genus JAAZMA01. The sequence goes on along the minus strand of JAAZMA010000339.1, from coordinate 6,381 downwards.
TGATAGACCTGATAATAGGGGAGTTCCCAGCGATAAACTATTAAAGAAAGCAAGGAGGTCCTATGAGGAAAAAAGGATTAAATACCCCATAGATATGGCAATTAAAATTTCCATAGATAAACCAGCAGTATTGATTATTAAGTATAAACAATGGGAAATTAAGGCTGAAACTAAATCCCCAGTAGAAAAGGCTAAAAACTTACCTTTATCAAAAGAAACAATAAAGGAACAGTTGTCTAAATTAAATGATACTGTATATTATATTAACAATTTAGATATAGATTTGGAAAATGGAGCTTTTATGTCTTTAAGTGAATTAAATGGTCTTAGAAGAAATGGGGTAAAAAAATTAGATAGATGTCGAAAAAATTTCCATAATAGAGATAAAATAGACGAGAATCAGTATAGAGATTCCCTTATAAATATTTTTAAATATGAAAAAAACAAATTAAAATCTAAAAGGGCTATATCTATAAAAGTATCTAAAGAAGAGCAATTTCAACAATTAGATTTAGAAAAATTAGACAGACTTTATATTGGCTTTTATGATAATTTAGACAAAGTAATTCCCGCAGTAAAGGCTAAAAATAAAGAAGTTTTTTTATGGACAGATAAAATTCTTTATGAAGAAGATTTAAATAATTTGACAAAATTAATTAATCCAATTGTTCATCAATTGGATGGTATTTCTGTGTCTAATATTGGGACATTAAAGTTTGTTAAAGCTAATTGGAACACAAATATTCATGGAGATATGGGATTAAATGTATTTAATAGCTTTACAGCTAAATTATTAAAAAACCATGGTTTAAATAGTGTGACCCTATCACCAGAATTAAATATTGGTCAAATGGAAAATATATGTAATAGTAATTATAACTCCTTTGAGGCAGTTGGATATGGGTATTTGCCAGTAATGATTACAGAATATTGTCCCATGTCCATTGTTAAAGATTGTAAAAATGATTTAAATTGTAAAAATTGCCCCTTAAATGAAGGCTATGGACTTAGGGATAGAATGAATATGGATTTCTATATGGAGAGAAAAAATGGAACTACTACTATTTATAATTCAGTTCCATTAATGATACTAGATAGTATAGATAGAGTATATAATATTGGTGTGGATACAATTAGATTGGATTTTACCTTTGAAAAGGATGGAGTTAGAGAAATACAGGAGGTTTATTATAATTATGCTAAAGGAATCCTATCTATAGCTGAAAGAGATAAATTTATACAAGATTATAGAAGTAAAAATAAAATAACAAAAGGTCATTATTTTAGGGGAGTTATTTAATAGAGGTGAACCTATGAACGAAAAAACATTAAGAGTATTAGAATATCATAAAATTGTTGAAAGTCTTGAAGCAAAAGCCCAATCTCAACTAGGTAGAGAAATGGCTCAAAAAATCCAACCTTTAACCGATCTAAAAACAATAGAAAAAAAGCAAAATGAAACGGAAGAAGCTTTAGAGTTAATAATAAGAAAGGGAAATCCACCACTTTATGGCATTCACCATATATCCCATGAATTAAAAATGGCAGATATAGGTGGAGTTTTAAGTCCTGGTTCCCTATTAAAAATTACCGACTCTCTAAGGGTATCTAGAGATTTAAAAAAATATATGAAAGAAATTAAAGAGGAAAAGAGAATTAATTATCCTATTGTGGGAGGTTTAATAGAAGATTTAAGAGTTTTTAAAAATATAGAAGATGAAATAAACAATGCTATTATAAATGAAAATGAAATTTCTGACAATGCAAGTCCAAAACTTAGATCTATTAGAAGGCAAATAATTAGCAAAAATCAATCTATTAAGGATAAACTCAATTCCATTACTAGTTCTCATAAATACCAAAGATACTTACAAGATAGTATTGTAACTATGAGAGAAGGTAGATATGTTGTACCTATAAAACAGGAAAACAAGACGTTTTTTCCAGGTATAGTTCACGATCAATCTGCCTCTGGTGCTACTTTATTTGTGGAGCCAATGGCTGTAGTAGAATTAAATAATGAATTAAGAGAGTTAGAACTTGAAGAAAAAAAAGAAATAGAAAGAATACTTAAGGAATTAACTTATTTAGTAGCTAATGAAGGGGAAAACATTAGAAATAATCAAAAAATCCTTAAAGAAATTGATTTTATTTTTGCTAAGGGGAAGCTAGCACTGGAAATGAATGCTACAAAGCCTATACTTAACCATAATGGTTATATAAATATTAAAAAAGCAAGACATCCACTTTTAGACCCTAAAATAGTAGTCCCAATAGACATATATTTAGGAAAAGACTTTAATTCTTTGGTAATAACTGGTCCAAATACAGGAGGAAAAACAGTAACCCTGAAAACTGTAGGCCTATTAACTTTACTAGCTCAATCAGGTCTTCATATTCCAGCAGATTTTAATTCGGAAATTGGAGTATTTAATCAGGTATTTGCTGATATAGGAGATGAACAAAGTATAGAGCAAAGTTTAAGTACATTCTCTTCCCATATGACTAATATAATTCAAATATTAGACGAAGTGGAAGATAATAGTCTAGTATTATTTGATGAATTGGGAGCGGGAACAGATCCTACAGAGGGTGCTGCACTAGCTATGGCTATATTAGATAATTTATTGAAAAGAAATATTAGAACCATTGCTACTACTCATTATAGCCAGCTTAAAATATATGCATTAACTACAGAAGGTGTAAGAAATGCATCAGTAGAATTTGATGTGGAAACCCTAAGACCTACTTATAAATTATTAATTGGAGTACCAGGGAAATCAAATGCCTTTGAAATATCTAAAAGACTAGGATTACAAGATTATATAATAAAAGATGCTAAAGCCTTAGTGTCTAAAGAAAGTGTAGAATTTGAGGACGTACTCCAAGCCATAGATAAGGATAGAAGAACCATTGAAGAAGAAAAGTTTAAGATTGATAAATTAAAGACTGAAATAGAAACATTAGAAGAAGAATTAAGAAGAGAAAGAGAAAAGGCAAGTAAGTCTAGAGAGAAAATTATACTGGATGCTAAAGAAGAAGCTAGAAATATATTAAGAGCTGCAAAAGAAGAATCAGATTTAATAGTAGGGGAATTAAGAGAAATTTCCCATGAAATAGAAAAAGAAAGAAATAGAAAAATCCAAGAATCTCAGGAAAAACTTAAAACTAAATTAAATGAAGTAGAAAGGTCTTTATCTAATAATGTATTAAATGTAAAATCTAAAGAACCCCCTAAAAACTTAAAAATTGGGGATACTGTTGAGGTCCTATCTTTAAATCAGGTGGGAAATGTATTAGAATTGCCAGATGAAAATGGAAATTTAGTTGTTCAAGTGGGTATTATGAAAGTTAATGTTCATATTTCTTCCTTGAAGAGAGCTGAAATAGAAGAGAAGGAAAAAACTCAAGCCAGTACTAAAGCTATTATTAGATCTAAAGCTGCTAATATTAAAAATGAAATAGATTTAAGAGGTAAAACTTTAGATGAAGCATTATTAGATTTAGATAAATATATTGACGATATATTTATATCAGGTTTAAAAGAAGCTTATATTATTCATGGAAAAGGAACAGGGGTTTTAAGGGAAGGTATAAAATCTTATTTAAATGGTCATAAATATGTTAAATCTTTTAGAGGAGGTAAACATGGAGAAGGTGGAGATGGGGTTACAGTAATGGAAATTAAATAAATCCTTGAATTATTTAGGGAAATACTGTATATTATATTTTAATAAATAAATATTAAAATCCATTGATAGAGAGAGTAAAATATATATTTTGTTAAAGCGAGCTGGGGTGGTGGGAGCCAGTACAAAAATATATTTGAAAAGGACTCTGGAGGGGATATCTGAAATAAAAGTAGGATATTACGTTAATTGCGTTAAAAATTTCGAGTGGGCTAATGGCCAACAAGAGTGGTAACACGGGAAGGCTCTCGTCTCTTATAGGACGGGAGCTAAATTTATTTAAAGGGAGGTAAACTTATGATTGATTTTAGAAAAGAAGTTGCTAATTGTATTTCTAAAGTAGTACCTAGTTTAGGAAAAGAAGAAATTGAAAATTTAGTAGAAATTCCACCTAATTATGATATGGGGGATTACGCCTTTCCTTGTTTTAGATTGGCTAAGGAATTCAAAAAAGCACCAAATTTAATAGCTGAAGAATTAGCTGAAAAAATAGATGGGGGAGTATATTTTAATGAAATTAAAAATGTAGGACCTTATATAAATTTCTTTGTAAACACAGAGAAATTAGTTGAAACAGTACTAAATAGTGTAATGGAAGAAAAAGAAAAATTTGGCTCTACAAATATAGGTAAAGGCAGAAAGGTATTAGTAGAATTTTCATCTCCCAATATTGCAAAGCCTTTTCACATTGGACATATAAGAAGTACGGTTATTGGAAATTCTCTATATAAAATTTTTAGGTTTCAGGGTTTTGACTCAGTAGCTTTAAATCATTTGGGAGATTATGGAACTCAATTTGGTATGTTAATAGCAGCTTATAAAAAATGGGGAGATAGAGAGGTTATTGAAGAAGATCCAATTAATGAATTGTTAAAACTTTATGTTAGATTTAATAAAGAAGCAGAAAAAGATGAAAGTTTAAGGGAGGAAGCTAGATATTGGTTTAAGGAATTAGAAGATGGAAATAACCAAGAGGCTTTAGAGCTTTGGCAGTGGATGAGGGATATTAGCCTTAAAGAATTCAATATAGTGTATGATATGCTAAATATTAAGTTTGACTCATATGCTGGAGAATCCTTTTATTCTGATAAAATGCCTAAAGTCATAGAGGAAATGGAAGAAAAAGGAATGCTAAAAGAATCGAGAGGTGCTATGATTGTAGATTTAGAGGAATATAATATGCCACCTGCATTAATTACAAAATCCGATGGTTCTACACTATATACTACTAGAGATATTGCAGCAGCATTTTATAGAAAAGAACATTATGATTTCTATAAAAATATATATGTAGTAGCTTCTGAACAAAATTTACATTTTAAACAATGGATAAAAGTAGTAGAATTAATGGGATATGATTGGGCAAAGGATTGTATTCATGTCCCCTTTGGAATGGTTAGTTTAGAAGAGGGCAAATTATCTACAAGAGAGGGTAAAGTTGTATTTTTAGAGGATGTACTAAATAAAGCTGTAGAAAGTACTTTAGCTATAATAGAAGAAAGAAACCCAGATTTAGAAAATAAAGAAGAAGTAGCAAAGCAAGTAGGGATTGGTGCAGTAGTATTTCAAGAATTATTTAATAATAGAATAAAAGATTATGTATTTAGTTGGGATAGAACCTTGAGTTTTGAAGGAGAAACAGGTCCTTATGTACAATATACTCATGCTAGGGCTAATAGTCTTTTAGATAAGGGAGAGTTTTCTTTGGCTAATAAGGTAGATTATTCCTTATTAATAGCAGAAGAGGAAATAAATATTATTAGATTATTATATCAATTTCCAGAGATAGTTATTGATGCTATGGAAAAATTAGAACCATCTTTTATTACTAGACATATTACAGAAATAGCTAAAGCTTTTAATAAATTTTACAATTCTTGTCCAATACTTACAGTGGAGAAAGAATTAAAAAATGCAAGACTAATGCTAGTATTTGCCACTAAAACTGTAATAAGAACAGGATTAGATTTATTAGGCATTGAAGCACCAAATAGGATGTGATAAATATATGGAGTATAGGAAAATTTATTGTCCTATGATTACAGCATTTAATGAAGATGTAAAAAATAATAATCTACCTTCCTATATTACTGAATTAATAATAATAAGTATTAAATCTCTAGTTCCTTCTGAGAATTTTGAAAAAGTATCTATAGATTATAAAAGATACAATGAGGAAATAAAACTCTGGAAGAATTATAAACAAGGAGCCAATCCATCCTTATTAAATTTGTTTGATAAAATAGATTCCAATATTTACTGGAAAGAAAAAGATGATAGTATATATTCTAGAATATTACCTATTACAATAGTAAATAAAAATTTTCTAGATATAAAAGATGAAGTAATTAAAAACGTATTGTTTACAAATGGTAATATTGAATCCCTAATAGAGGCTATTTTAATTTCAAAACTAATATTTTTGTTAATAAATGGGGAAAAAAATATTATAGAACAGTTAAAAGAGGAAGTAATAAATTTCTCACAAACAGATTTTATTAAAGATTATGGAAAGTATTATAGGATTTCAATTGGGAAATATGAAAAGAGTTTTAAGATTTCTTTTGAACAAAAGAAGATATTTGCCATAAATGTTTTAAACTTATCCCCTTCTAAAGATTTTCCTGTATTAAATGATTGTATAGAAGTATTAATGTTAAATAAAACTGGAAAAACTACTATGGGGAAATGT
>JAAZMA010000112.1 GCA_012799055.1 Tissierellia bacterium | reverse complement strand
TTGATAAGTTATTTAGGTCAATATATACCAGAGATAATTTATCCAGCATCTAAAACAATTGCTGAATTAGATTATTGGGGAATATGGAGTAATTATATTAAGTATATAGGAGCAGGAGCAGTAGCCTTTGGAGGAATATTAAGTCTAATTAAATCCTTACCATTAATAGCTAGAACTTTCAAAGAAGCAATGGGAGGATTGAAAAGCACAAGTGGAGTATCTTCAACTCTTAGAACCGATGAAGATATGTCAATAAAAACAGCTTTCATAGGTGTAATAGCTATAGTAATATTTATTGGAGTTACATCATTTATTCCTGTTGGAATACCAGGAGCTTTAATAATAGCAATATTTGGATTCTTCTTTGCAACTGTATCAGCAAGATTAGTAGGTTTAGTAGGTAGCAGTAATAATCCAGTATCTGGTATGACTATAGCAACATTATTAATAACCTCTATTATATTTAAAGCCATAGGATTTGACGGAGAAGAGGGAATGATAGGTGCCTTATCTGTAGGTGCAGTTATATGTATAATAGCAGCTATGGCAGGAGATATGTCCCAAGACTTAAAAACTGGTTTCTTAGTAGGGGCAACTCCAAAGAAACAACAATATGGAGAATTAATTGGAGCAGTAGCCTCAGCTCTAGTAATAGGATTTGTACTATTATTACTAAATAAAGCCTGGGGATTTGGTTCACAAGAATTACCAGCACCACAAGCTACCTTGATGAAATTAGTTATAGAAGGGGTAATGAGTGGCAATCTACCATGGGCATTAGTATTTGCAGGTGCAGGTATAGGATTGGTTGTTGAATTACTAGGTATTCAAATACTACCATTTGCAGTAGGTCTATATTTACCAATACACTTAAGTACACCAATTATGATAGGTGGAATTCTAAGAGGAATTCTTGACAAGAAAAAATTAGACAAAGACACATTAAAAGAAAAAGTTGACGGAGGAATATTATTCTCCTCAGGCCTTATAGCAGGAGAAGGATTAATAGGGATATTATTAGCAATATTGGCAATAATACCAGTAGGATTAGATGCAGCAGGAGAAACTATAACCGTAGCAGATAAAGTAGCCTTTGGAAACAATGTATTAGGCCAATGGGGCTCTATACTATTCTTTGGTTTATTAGCCTTTACTTTAATAAAACATTCATTCCTTGTTAAAAAGGAGAATTAGAAAAATAAAATGTCCAATAAACAAAACTATCTAGACTATATACCGAAAAAAACAGATAAAATTCAGTGGAGAGAATTAGATAATAGACTAATTCAAATAATAAAGCCAAGAAATTCCCTATTAGATAAAGTAGTGAGAAAACTATTCTTCACACCAGATAAATTTGTAATAGATCTAGATGAAATAGGGAGTTTCATTTGGAAGCAAATAGATGGAGAAAGAAGTATATATGAAATATCCTTATTAGTAAAAGATGAGTTTAAAGAAAAAGCAGAGCCATTATATGAAAGGCTTATTGAATATATAAGTGTTTTGAAGAATAATGGATTTGTGGAATTTTAAATAACAAAATATATGAACCTGGCACTAACTTACTAACTTATTTAAAAGTAGTATATTAGTGTCGGGTTTTTTATTGTGAATTTTTCCTATTATTATATAATAATAGTAAGACAAAAGAATGTTATAAAATAAGAGGGTGATTGCTATGACCGGGGATACTAATTATAGTGGATTAAATGAAAAACTATTTATGGATTTAAAAAAATATATAGAGGATAATTATATTGAAGAACTGGAATCCCCTAAATATTATCAAATAAAAAGTCCTGAAAAACTACCAATGTATGAATCTACCTATATGGAAAAAGATAAAATAAAACGTAGTCTAGTAGATGTGGTAGAAAATTTAGACGAATCCTTTTCTCAGATGTTATTGAGACTAATAGATGAGAAGGGTATGACAGATGTGGAAACTTATAAAAAAGCAAATATAGATAGAAGACTTTTTTCAAAAATACGCAGCAACAAAGACTACAATCCTAGTAAGCCAACAG
>JAAZMA010000285.1 GCA_012799055.1 Tissierellia bacterium | reverse complement strand
TGGTGTATTTTAAGATGAACGTGGTTTTCAAAAGGAGGTATATAGAAGATATTGGTTTGAACTTATTTAGTTTTTTCCTTAATATCGTTGCAAATGTATTGTATTATAGAAGGTATAAAAGCCAAGTAAGAGTAATGAATAAACTTCCTAAAAATCTTTAATTGAAAAATTTTTAGGAAGTTTGTTTATTTCAAAAAATAAGGTTTAATAATTTTAAATAAAAAGTGAACCTTTTTGTTTTTCGTGAAGATATATAAGTAGGGAGGAAAGTTTATGGACAAATCTAAACAAATGGAAGAACTAATAAATAATCTAGGAGACAAACTTTGGACATTTTGTATTAGGCTTACATATGACAAATTGGAAGCCGAGGATTTATATCAGGATACTATATTAAAGGCTTTGGAATTGAAAGATAAAATAGATTTTGATAAAAATCCAGCAGCTTTTATTTATTCCCTAGCAGTTTCTATAAATAATAATAGACTTAGAAAAATATTTAGACGAAGAGGTATAGCACCTATAATCCATTTTGATTTAGATTTTATAAAGGATTCTAAAACAGATGTAGAATATGAAGCCCTTGGCGATGAAAGAAGAAGTGACATAGATATAGCGCTTAATAGCCTAAATAAAAATCAAAAAGCTATAATTCTAATGTTTTATATGGAGAGTATGTCCATAAAAGATATTTCTAAATACCTAAACATTCCAGAAGGGACTGTAAAAAGCAATTTAAGCATTGGAAGGAAAAAGCTAAAAAAGGAATTGGAGGGGAAGGGTTATGGAGAATAAAGACATGCTTGATGAATATATAAAAAATGAATTAGAAAAAACATACTCATCACCAGATTATTTAAATAAGAAACTAATATTAATTTGTAGGAGAGATAAAGAATTTAATTTAATAAATTTAATATTTTTTATAATATCTCTAATACAAAGTATGTCCATTATTTTAATAGGAGTAATTTTTTTATCTGATATTTTTTTAAAACTAGTCGTAATAGTAGTAGGTATAATATTATTTAATTCCTCTTTATTTATATATACTTTAATTTTTCATAAGGATGGTGTATTAGCATGATAAAATTTTTAATCTCAGCAATTTTAATACTTTTGTCTAAAATTTTTATGGCACTTTGGGTTTATAAGGATGCCAAATCGAGAGGTATAGACCCAGTAATATGGACATTATTAATATTATTTTTTTCAGGGTCCCTAATTTTTTTACTATATACTCTAATCATAAGAAAAGAAAGAAATATAATATGTGAAAACTGTAATTTTATCCAATCTGATAACTTGATTTATTGTGGTAGATGTGGGAACAAAATGAAAATAGATAGACATGATGAGCTAGACAATAACCAGGGTAATAAGACGTTTTTAGCTATAGGTATCATATTATTAATATCAAGCATAGCTATAGGATCTGTATTCATCTATGAAACTATTAGTAAAGATATTGATAATATACCTATTTCATTAATGTCTGTCAGGACTAAATATAATGATAAATGGAAAGAAAGTTTTAGATATAAAAATGGAGAAAATACTCATAAATTTAAAATAAAAGATAAAACTATATTAAATTGTAGTTGGAACATAGAAAGTGGAAGTATTGAGGTTAAATTATATGATGGTGATAAACAAATAAGAGAATTTAATTCTAATGATAACCCAGATTATAATGAATTAATAGATTTAAGCGATTATAAAGGAAGTAAAATAACTTTAAAATTAAAGGCTAAAAAGGCATTAGGAAAGATACATTTCTTTTTAGAATAGCATGTAAAATAAAAAATATATTAGTTTTAAAAACTAGTTTAAGTTTGCGAATTATCAATAATATAAATGGTAAAAGGTTATAGCGACTTCGTGTTACTATGGCCTTTTTTTGCCCATGTTCTTTATACTTCTAAATATTGACATAGACATAATCCGTATTTTAGTTTTTATTGACGAGCTTGGAGAGTTTTCAAGAATATCAAATGCTGTAGAGATAAATTATTGATTAAACTAAATCTATAAAAGCTAAGTCTTGAAGTCTTTAATATAGAGAGTTCAGGACATTTTTATATCTTATTTTAATAAAATATTAATAAAATGAACCTTTTTATGTTTATTTACGTCTATAAGGGTGAAACCGGTTTTAATATATAAATTGGAGGTGATGATGTGGATAATGATGAATTTACCTTACTATTAAATAGCTGCAAAAATTCTATTGAACGTTTTATTTACTATAAAATGCCAAATAAATATGATGCAGAGGATGTATTACAGGAAGTTTTAATAATTGGATACAATTCCTTTGATAGTTTAAAATCTAAAGAAAAATTTAAATCTTGGATGCTTTCCATTGCAGCTAATCAATGTAAGGATTATTATAGAAAGAAATATAGAAATCTAGAGATACCAGTAGATAATTTATATCATTATGAAAGATACCATGGTAGATCTGGAGTTACTATTAAAGAAACCGTAGATTATACTCTGGAAAGACTTTGTGAAAAAGATAAAAAAATTCTGACCATGTATTATATTAACGGTATGGATCAAAAAAGTATTGCCACAGTTTTAGATATTCCAGTTGGCACAGTAAAAAGCAGACTATATAAAGCTAGACAAAACTTTAAAGATGCGTATCCATATCCACCAAATATGAAAGGAGAATGTATAATGAAGAATACCAAATTTCCACAAGTAATGCCAGAAATAACAATAAATAAATCTAATTTAGAAGAATTTGAAGTTAAGTGTGAACAAGATATAGGATTTTTTATTATTCCCCGTTTAGGTGAAGAAGTAAAATTTGCTACTTATGATTTTGATAAATACCCTATTATGAAAAAAACTAGTGAAACTACTGTAAAAGTTGTAGGGAAAGCTATAGTACATGGAGTTGAATGTGTAGAAATAGAGGAAGAAGAAATTAATGAAGATGGAAGTAAATATGGCTTTACAATGTTTGAAAGACTTACAGATACACATTTACAGACAGTTGCAGCTATAGATAATAATAAAGGGGTAAAAGAGATATCTACATTCCTAGATGATGACTTCTTCAATTTTTGGGGCTTTGGAGAAAATAATTGTGGTGAAGAACTACTA
>JAAZMA010000038.1 GCA_012799055.1 Tissierellia bacterium | reverse complement strand
TGAAGGTATACCTAATTATATAATAGTAGATATGATAGATGGGAAAGTAGAGTTAAAGAAACTTGAAAACAATATTAAATATTCCAAATCTGATAAATTTTCAAGGGATATTTATAGACATTTAAGACAAAATTATCCTAAAGATATTATTTATGAAATTAATTTTGAAATAGACGAAGAGGGGACTCCTTATTGGATAGCACCAGTGTATCATAATACAATTGGTTGGTTTGGAGGATTAGATGTAAAAGAAGTAATATTAACCAATGCCACAAATGGAGAAACCATTAAATACAATATAGAGGATGCACCAAAATGGGTAGATAGAATTTATCACGCTGAAAGGATAATACAACAGCTTAATTGGAATGGTGGGCTTCAATCTGGATATTTTAACTCTTTATTTGCTCAAAAAGGTGTATTACAAACAACTGAAGGTTATAATTATTTAGCCATAGATGATGATGTATATTTATATACAGGTATGACCTCTGTAGGAGCTGATGAATCCAATGTTGGTTTTGTACTTGTAAATTTAAGAACAAAAGACACTAAATTTTATAAGATGTCCTCTGCAGAAGAATTTTCAGCCATGGAAAGTGCTGAGGGAGCAGTGCAAGAAAAAGGATATAGGTCAACTTTCCCAATATTATTAAATATAGACAATAAGCCAACTTATTTTATGTCCTTAAAAGATGAAGCAGGATTAGTTAAAATGTATGCATTAGTAGACGCACAAAACTATCAAAAAGTTTCAGTTGGTACAACAGTAAACAATGTTGTAAGTACTCATATTGGAAAAGACATAACTAATCTTTCATCTGAAGAAGATAGAGAAGAAGATACAGAACCAATAGAATATTTAAATACAAAAGGTAAAATAATAAGTATTGAATCCGTTGTAATTAATGGTAATACCCATTATTATTTTATATTAGATAATAGTCCTAATATATTTATAGCAAAAATTGGAGTATCAGAAGAATTACCTTTTATAAAGATTGATGATGAAGTTAATATAGAATATTATGAAAAAAATAATTTAAATCAAGTAACAAAATTAGAAATTATAGAATAAAAAGAGGGCACAAGGGGACGCAAAAGGGCGTTCCTTTGTGTTTAAATAAGCTTAGATTTCTAATTTTATCTATATTATCATAATGCTTTATTTCCATAATTATAAATTATATCATTTTCCAAAAACTTTATTGATTTTTTCAATATAAATTTTTTAAACCATAGATGAGAAGTCAAATGTCCAGCAGGAAGCACATATCTTTTAGGTTGTCCCATTTTGTACCATAAATCCTTAGAAGATTTTCGAGGTATAAATGGATCAAATGCTGCATTAATCATAAGAACTTCATCTGGGTCTATCTTTTTTGCAAATAGGGATGGATCATATCTAAAACAACTAGGCAATTTAATTAAATCATTTAAATCATTGAACTTTTTAGCTTCTTCATCAAAATTTTCATGTAGTTTATGGCATTTTTCTATATTGCAACTTCCTTCGTCCTCATAGCGAAATCTAAGAACTTTGGTTGCAACACTTTTCCAAGTAATATATAAAAAATTACCACCAGAAACTACAAATATACCCTTACTTAATCTATTATCTAAAGCTTTAGCTATGGTACCTATCATACCTCCAAAGCTAACCCCCATAATATGTAGCTTTTCAATACCTATATTTTCCAGATAATCAACACAGGATAATATGTCTACAACTGATTGATAAAATCTTTTTTCAATATCATCTGCAGTACCAGATAAAAAATCAATTTTTTTGTCCTTTGGCATTCTTTCGAAATGATAAGGTAATATAGGCATTATTGTGGTGTAACCATGTTTAGATAAATTCTTAGGGTAGTATTTTAGGTATTCAAAATTTCTACTGCCTAAACCATGGATAAATACAATACCTTCATTATTATTACCTTCATATAAAAGCGCCTTACATTTATCAACATTTTTATGGCCTGAAAGAAATGCACTATTGAAACACAAAGAGTTTTTACTCTCTTTTTCAAAGACTACATTTTTTCTAGAAATATTATACATATTTAAATTCCCCTTTTAAATAATTGCAATTCCATAAGTTTATTATATCAGATTTAAATATTGAACTTGCTACTAATTGTTGAAATTATATTAGATAAATTTTTAGTTTAGCAAAATATGTGAAAAACCCTTTAAAAACAGTAGGGAAAATCCCTACTGTTTTATTGCTATTGAATAACCATATCTAACTGATAATTCTTGGCTTGTGCCATAAATAATCTATAATATAAACTATCTTCTTTTTTCATTAAATTCTTATGACTATCAAAATCCACCACTTCACCATTTTCAATTAAAAGAATTTTATCAGAAAAAGTACTACTAGACATTCTATGGGAAATATATATGGCAGTTTTTCCTTGTACCATAGTATTAAAATGTTCATATATTTCTGCCTCTGCCAATGGGTCTAATGCAGATGTAGGTTCATCAAGTATAATCAGTGGTGCATCTTTATATAAGGCCCTTGCTATGGCAACTTTTTGTTCTTCTCCACCTGAAAGTTCTACACCTTCATTATCATAGGATTTTCCCATTAGGGAGTTTAATCCCTTAGGTAGAGAATTAATTTTTTCCTTTAAACCTACTTCTTCTATTAATTCCATTATATTTTTATCTTCACTATATTCTTCACAAGTAATATTTTCTCCTATAGTGAAGGCAAATAGTTTATAGTCTTGAAATATTATAGCTATTTTTTCCATATAGCTTTTGTATTCATAATCATAGATATTATGTCCATTTACAAATATTTCCCCAGAACTAGGTTTATAAAGGCGGCAAAGTAATTTAATTAAAGTGGTTTTACCTGCACCATTTAGTCCTACAATGGAGATTTTTTCTCCACCATTTATTTCAAAGGAAATATTTTTTAATACATATTTATCACTACCTGGATATTTAAAGGAGATGTTTTTAAATTCTATGGAATGTATTTCATCTTCCATTTCTAATTCTCCACCATGTTCCCTAGCTTCAGGTAAAGACACAAATTCCATAAATGGATCTAAATATTCCAGCATTTGAAAGGTCATTGTTATATTTTCTCCTAATTTTGTAGTGGTTTGAGAAAAATTAATAGCGGCATTTACATACATTGTAAAAGAACCGATACTAATACTAGGACCAAATTTCTCACTAATAACCCTAATTCCTACATATCCATAGGCCAGACTTGCCTGTAAAACATTAATTACATTATATAGGCCTTGAGTCTTTCCTAATCTATTATAAAATATTTGAAACTCATCCATTAATTCTTGATTATAATCTATTACCCTTTGAGTTAGCATTGGAGCCATATTATAAAGCCTAATATCTTTTTGTGGTTTATCTTGCCAGCTTAGGCCCATATAATAACCAAACTTTCTATTAATAGGAATTATAGATTGGAAAAATTTTTGCTGATATTCAGCAAAAGTGCTATATATCCAAAGATTTAATCCAATGGTTATTAGTAAAAGTACTACCAATGCCCAAGACAATGAAAATAGTATGGCAATTAAACTAAATATGGTAATTAAATCCCTTAAAATATTAGTTATACCTACAATTATATTTTCCAATGCATTTTGATTGTTAATGGCAAAAACGGCTCTTTCTTTTAAATCTAAATAATAGGGATTTTCTAAATAAGAGAATTCTACATTCATAATTTTACTAGCCATAATTTGGCTCATTTTTTCTTCTAATTTCATCCGACCCATAGTTAATTGTTTTTTCATAAGATTTTCTATAAATTTAAAAATTACATTAGAGATAATTATAGAAGCACCTAAAATTAAAAGCAATTTAGTATCCTTATTTCCCAATAATTCATCTATTAAATACTTAGGTAGTATGATATTAATCACAATTCTAGTACTTTCTAATAGGGCATTTATAAATAGTAAAATAATATAGCCAGGGGATGCCTCCCAAGAAAGACTTAAAAAGGATTTCATTTTTTTAAGCTGTTTCAACTGCGTCCCCTCCTTCTTGATAGTATTTACCTTGAATAGTAAACATTTTATAATATTCGCCTTGTTTTTCCATTAATTCCTCATGGGTACCATATTCTACTAAACCAGTTTTATCAAATAGGGCTATGGCATCGCAAAACTTAGTACTAGATAGGCGATGGGAAATATATATGGAGGTTTT
>JAAZMA010000185.1 GCA_012799055.1 Tissierellia bacterium | reverse complement strand
TTCTTTTTACATTTGAAACTCATTTGTCATTTCTTCTAAATTGTTAACTACTTTATTTAATTCTTCTATAGCCTTTTTAACTTCTTCTGTTGAACTTAACTGTGTATTTACAATAGCTGATACTTCCTCAGTTGCTGCTGCTGATTGTTCACATATAGCTATTATTCCTTGAATAGAGTCAATTACCTCTTCCTTACTTCTATCTACATTATTAATATTATTAATTAAAGCCTCAACTTCCTTATTCATTACCGCAAAAGAGTTTTCAATTTCTTCAAATACACCTTTTGAAATATTCATAGATTCATTTACTTCTTTTATTGTATCTGAAGATTTATTCATATTATCCTTACTATTTTTAACTTCTTGCCTAATTTCATTAATT
This sequence comes from Tissierellia bacterium, assembly GCA_012799055.1. Lineage (GTDB taxonomy): Bacteria > Bacillota > Clostridia > Tissierellales > Tepidimicrobiaceae > JAAZMA01. The sequence continues at coordinate 2,615 of JAAZMA010000185.1, read as the reverse complement.
ATTGAAGCAATTCTTTTAGTAGCATCTGCTGTTTGTTCAGAAAGTTGCCTTATTTCATCTGCAACAACTCCAAAGCCTTTTCCAGCTTCCCCTGCTTTTGATGCTTCAATAGCTGCATTTAAAGCTAGCAAGTTTGTCTGGGATGAAATATCATCTATTGTAGATACTATTTCTTCAATTAATTCTGATTTTTTAGCTAATTCATTAACACTATTATTAGTTTCATTTCCTATTCTATTATTTGCATCTATTTTTTCCATCAATGTATCGATAGACATAATACCTTTTTTATTTTCTTCCTTGGATTTTTCAAACTGATTTTTGAAATTTTCTGTAATTACAGTCATATTTTCTAATTCTTTGCTTAAATCTAATAGTTTTTCAGAACTTTCCCTTGCCTCATCAGCTTGTACTTGTGCACCTTTTGCTAATTCTGTAACAGCTTCATTAATTGAATAAGCTGAATCCATTAATTCATCTGCTGAGTTATTTAAATTATAAGCATAATTAGATGTTTCATCGGCTCTTTCCTTAATAGTTAACAAGGTATTAGTAATTATATTTCTTAAATTTAATACTGCTCTTCCTATTATACCTGTTTCATCATTATAGTCATTAATAACTAAAAATCTCTTGTCTTCCCTAAAATCTAATTTTGATATTTTATTAACAAGTTCTGTTATAAATACTATTGGTCCACTTATTTTTTTCCCTATTACTCTAGCAACAAATGATACTAATATACAAACGATTATTGTTCTTATTATTGCTGTTTGAATAGTTGTTCTTACTACTTTAAATATATCAGTTTTATTTGCTGTAATAGCTAAAATATTATTATTATATAATCTTGAATATGCTAAGATATGTTTTCCGCCATCTAAACTATAATGCTCTATCCCCTCATCTGTTGATAGGAGATTTAAATCACTTATAACATCTTTTATATTATCATCTTCAGTATATTTCTCATGTACTAAGAAGTTCCCTTCTTCACTTAATAAAAATGCAAACCCATTATCATATACACTTAATTCCTTAATAGATTGGGCATAGTCATCAAAGAATAAATCTACAGCTACTACACCTATTAATTGATTTTCTATGTAAATCGGCTTTGTAAATGCCATTCTAACACTTTCAGAGGCAAAATCTGTATGAGGATCACTCCATATACCTTCCTTTACATTAACAGCATTATAATACCATTCCATATCCTCTCTTCCTTCAACAAACTGCTCCTTTACAAATTTATCAATTTTATAAATATCCCCACCTATATTTTCTCTTTCATAAATTAACTGATTTGCTTCCTTAGTTATTGAAGGATCGATTACTATTGCAACACCAAGTAAATCTTTTTCAGATTTCATAATATCTTGTATATAGGAATCTAAAGACTGTAAATAACTTTTTATATATTCGTCTTCATTATCTAAATTCTTTAATTCCAAAGTATTTCTTATTAAACTCTCAAGATTATTTACATTATTTTCAGTAAAATATAATGCTTCATTCACTTTTGCAGTGTAAATCTTTGAAGTTTGAAATAAATTATTTTCAACTTCTTTTTCTAAAGCAAATTTACTATCGAAGGAACTTCCTATGATTACAATTATAGCTGTTATTAAACAACAGGATACAATTGCAATTATTATTTTAGTAGATATTTTTTTATTTTCTTTTGCTACATTATTTTGTTTTTTCATTATAATCCCCCCAGATGCATTTTTATTTATAAGGCCTACTATATTACTTTATTATAGCATTTATTTTAATATATTACATTATTCGCAATCATTTTTTTGTGAATTTTTCTTAAAATTATAAATATTCTATTTTTTATATTATAACAACAAGTTTTTGCTTGACAAAATTTTATGTTTTATTGCAAAATTAAAATGCTTTATCTATAGGAAGCTTATTATAATAACTTATTTATTAGGAATATTGTTAACTAGAACTCTTAAATCTATTAGTATGATATAATATAAACAATAATATTGGAGGAAATTATAAAGATGAATTATGAAGTACTAATATTTGATGCAGATGATACTTTATTTGATTTTAGAAAATCTGAAGAATATGCAATAAAAAATACTATGATAGATTTTAATATAGAATATAAAAGAGAAAAGCACTTAAATATGTATAGAAATATAAATGATGCTTTATGGAAGAAATATGAAAAGGGTAATATCACTCAAAAGAAATTAAAGATTGAAAGATTTAAAATATTTTCAGAAAAATTAAATATCACCTTTGATGAAGATGAGTTTGCAAAAGTATATATGAAATACTTAGCCAGTTCTTCTTTTTTATATAAGGAAAGCATGCCCCTTATAAAAGACTTACATAAAGATTATAAACTTCTAATAATTACAAACGGCCTTAGTGATGTGCAAAATAATCGAATACGAAAATCACCTATTGGAAAATATTTTGAAGATATTATTATCTCTGAAGAAGTAGGATTCCAAAAGCCGAATCCTGAAATATTTGAATATGCACTAAGAAGATTCAATGGTATAGATAAAAACAAATTCTTAATGATTGGAGATAGTTTAACTTCAGATATTAAGGGTGGAATTAATTTCGGTATAGATACTTGT
>JAAZMA010000119.1 GCA_012799055.1 Tissierellia bacterium | reverse complement strand
TTTTTTAATTTATTTATATCTTTATAATCTATGGCTTCTGCTTTATCTTGACAAAAGCTGCAAACTCTTTTTCTTGGTTTAAATCTTCTTTGCAATTTATTTACCTCCTTCTAGAATGGGATATTTTCATCGTCTATAGGTTCAAACCCATCTATCCCTGGAAAATCGCTACCAGGGTCATTAAAACTTTGTCTATTATCGTCTTTCCACTCTAGAAATTCAACTCTTTCTGCCACTACTTCGGTTACATATCTCCTAGTACCATCATTGGCTTCATAGCTTCTAGATTGTATCCTACCCTGAACTGCAGCTAATAATCCTTTGGATAGATAGTTAGCACAGTTTTCTGCTGGTCTTCCCCATACGACAATGTTGATAAAATCGGCTGTTGGTTGTCCTTTAGCTTCAAATTCTTGTTTCTTTTCTTTGGAAAGTTGTTTGTCTACTGCCAATGCAAAAGTAGCCACTGGAGTCCCTGTACTAGGTATATACCTTAATTCTGGGTCTCTAGTTAATCTTCCAATTAACACTACATTATTCAACCAAAACACCACCTTTAAATTTATTCATCTACTCTTACTATCATATGTCGCATAATATTGTCGGAAATCTTGCAAATTCTGTCTAATTCTTCTACTGTTTCTGGAGTAGATTTAAAATTCACTATTATATAATAGCCTTCTGTTAAATCGTTAATTTCATAGGCTAATTTTCTCATACCCCATTCATCCACATCTAGTATATTATCTTCACCAATAACACCTTTTAATCTGTCAAATAACTGATTTCTAGATTCTTCCTCTAAATGTGGAATAAAGATAAATACAGCTTCATATTTTCTCATATCTTTCACCTCCTTTTGGACTAAACGGCTCTAATCAATAGAGCAAGGATATATCTATAAGATTATATCATTAATGGGAATAAGGTGCAAGGATTTTTGTAAAGTTTATTCCAGTTTTATATTCAAATCTTCCCTATAGGGCATACCACTTTGTGCACCTATTTTCGTAATAGCTAAGGCTGCTGCCTTATTGGCAAATAATATGCTTTCATCTAAAATATTTAATTTATCTTCATTGGCTAAAGCAAGTAAAATAGCCATTACATCATCATGACTTGGATCACAGTCTATAATTATATTTTTCTCCATTTTTCCCCCTTAAACTTGTTGTTTAACGATGTTTTGTTTTCATTATATCATAGAACAAAACCTCCCACAGTAAAATCTATGTAAGCTAAGTTAGTTTTTTCACAACAGGAGTTAGTAAGTTAGCCCTAGCGGCCACTGACATAAAAACCTAAATTAAGGTTGAAGCCTGCCCCCAATATTTTACATAGATTTAACATTAAGTACCTAATAGATTTAACATTGGCAATATACTATTAAGATGAAAATAATTTGAAAGAGGTGTTAATATGAAAAAAATAATTAGTTTAAGTTTATTATTAATTATGATTGCTACATTTATAGTTGGATGTAATAATGCAGATAAAAGTTCATCTAATTTAGGAGAGTTTAATTTAGATAATACCATAAATGTAGTAAGTAGGGAGGACGGTTCTGGCACTAGGGGAGCTTTTATAGAGATAGTAGGGATTTTAGAAAAAGATGGAGAAGGTAATGAAGTTGACAATACCTATGAAGAAGCAATAATTCAAAATGCAACAGATGCAGTAATAACTACTGTTCAAGGAGACGAATATGCAATAGGTTATATTTCACTAGGTTCCCTTAATGATAGGGTTAAAGCTTTAAAAATAGAAGGGGTTGAAGCCACTTCAGAGAATATTCAAAATAATAGTTATAAAATTGCAAGGCCTTTTAATATTGGATATAAGGAAGGTTTAAGTCCCTTGGAAAAAGATTTTCTAAATTTTATATTAAGTGCTGAAGGCCAAAATATAGTTTTAAATGAAGGTTATGTACAAGTAAAAGAAAATTTACCTGAATACAAAGTTGGGGAACAAGAAGGTAAAATTGTAGTGGCAGGTTCCACTTCAGTGACTCCTGTAATGGAAAAATTGGCAGAAGCCTATGAAAACATTCATCCTAAAGTTTCAATAGAAATCCAATCTACTGGTTCTTCAGCGGGAATACAAGCTGCTATAGAGGGAAGTGCTGATTTAGCTATGGCTTCCCGTGAGTTAAAGGATTCAGAATTAAAAGAATTAACTGCAGAAGTAATTGCCATAGATGGTATAGCTATTATAGTAAATAAGGAAAATCCAATAGAAGATTTAAGTTTAAATGATGTAAAGTCCATTTATATTGGGGAAATAACTACATGGAATCAACTGGTAAAATAGTCTATTTAGACTATTTTATCTTTTAACACTAAAAATATAAATGAAAAGGAGAAATTATGAAGAATAAATTTATAGATACTTTTATGAAAAATATTTTTATTATTTCTGCCATGACTTCTATTATAGCTATTGTTTTAATTTGTATATTTATATTTGCTGGAGGAGTGCCTTTTATTAAAGAATATGGATTAATTAATTTTCTATTTGGTACCCTTTGGAAACCAACAGATACTCCTCCTTCTTATGGAATTTTACCTATGGTTTTAGGTTCTTTATATATTACAACAGGTGCTATAATCTTAGGAGTTCCCATAGGGATATTAACTGCCCTTTATTTAGCAAAGTTTTGCAATAAAAAAATTTACAAATTTCTTAAATCTAGTGTGAATTTAATGGCAGGGATTCCATCTATAGTATATGGATTATTTGCCCTTACAGTAATAGTTCCCTTTATAAGGGGGATTGTAGGTGGAACTGGAATGAATATAATAACTGCCTCTATATTACTGGCTATAATGATACTTCCTACTATTATAGGAATATCTGAAGCTGCCATTAGGGCTGTGCCTGAAAGCTATTATGAAGGTAGTATAGCCCTAGGGGCTAGTCATGA
>JAAZMA010000140.1 GCA_012799055.1 Tissierellia bacterium | reverse complement strand
TAATTCCATTTTTCTAAATTATTATCATCCTTATCTAAAGATTTTAATCCTACTAATATAGTAGATTCTGGTATATCAGCAGCTTCCACACTACCTATTCTAAGCATTGCTTTATCCTTATAATTATATTCTGCTAATTTTTCATCCTTAATATCCTCTGAAACCAATTCCAAATAAAAAAATACTCCATCTATATTTACTATTATAGTATCCTCTGATTCCTTAATAAACTCATAAAAAAATTGTTCATTACTCATAACTGATACTATTTGTATTTCGTCTTTATCTATATCTAAAAATTTAGGGCTAGTTTTATATTGGTATATTAAATAATCTACAGGATTTACATTTTTTATTTTATATATAGGATCCATACAATATTCTTCACCAATAACAACTAAATCCTTATGAAAAAGTACCTCTTTGCCTAAATAAGTCATAGCTATGTCTTCACCCATAGTACTAAAATTACCCATTTTATAATTCTTTATTACCCATTCTCCGGAAAGTGGTGGAGTAATATTTTCTGGAGCTCTTATAGCATCAATTGTTTCATTACTTTTTATTTGGCAAGACGCAAGTGGAAATAATAGTCCTATTAATAAAATAAAACTTAAAAATTTCTTCATTGTTTTCCTCCTCCTTCTATAGGAAGGAATACCGATATTTTAGTTCCAACATCTAATTCACTTTCTATTTTCATGACTCCTTCATGTAATTTAATGATTTCATCACATATAGATAATCCTAATCCAGAATGAGATTTACTACTTTTGCCTTTGTAAAATTTATCCTTGATATAAGGTAAATCTTCTGGAGAAATACCTATACCAGTATCTTCAACTTGAATTAATATTCCGTCTTCTACTGAATTAGCTATTAATTCTATTTTACCTCCATCTGGTGTGAATTTTATAGCATTATCCAATAAATTTATCAGTACTTGTTTTATTCTATTTTCATCTGCTATTATAATAGGTAATTCAGGATCATAAGAACAATTTAATTTAATATCCCTATCTTTAGCTCTAGGTTGCAATTGTTTTCCAACTTGATCTATTAAAGGTCGTATATCTAAATCTTCCTTCTCTAAACTTATTCTTCCCGAAACAAATCTAGAGAAATCTAAAAGCTCCTCTACCATAGTAGTCAATCTATCAGTTTCTGTTTCTATTATATCTAATCCATCTATTATTAATTCCTCATCTTTTAATCCTTGTGATTTAAGAGTAATAGCCCACCCTTTTATAGAAGTTAATGGAGTTCTAAGTTCATGAGATATTGAAGAAATAAAATCATTTTTTAATTGCTCTTTTTTTATTAATTCCTCAGCCATATAATTCAAAGTGTCTGATAATTTCCCAATTTCATCATCATACCGTTTCTCTGTTCTAATTTTTAATTGTCCATCTGCCATCTTTTCCGCCACATCAGTTACTTCTTTTAAAGGCTTTACTATAGTATTAGCAAGAAAAAGGCTAACAAATCCAGATATTAAAATTACAATAATTCCAACTACTAAAAGTATTCTAGCTACATTTTTAATTGTTTCATTAACATATTGTAATGTAGAAATAAATCTCAATATTCCAATAGTCCGTCCCTCTACAGTTAATGGATAAGATACTGCCATTACAGATGAAGATGAATAATCCACACTGCCAATCCAAGTACCTTTTTCCCCTTCTATGGCATCTTTTACATCACTAGTATCAATTAATTCTTGTGAATGAGCTGCACCAATAGAATCCATAAGAACCTTTCCATCTAAATTTAATATTTGAACCTGGGCTGTAGTTTGACGCCAAAAAACATCCACATCATCTATAATAATATCCTGTAAATTTGTAGAAGAAAAATATCTAGAATAAAAGTCTGTGGAAACCATTATTTGATTGGAAAGTATATCCTCTACACTTTTATAATAATATCTCTTTACTGCATTTATTAAAAAAACTTCCAATATCAATACAGTAATAACAATTACTAGCATAAAATTACCTACAAGTCTAGTTTTAATACTTTTTTTCATAACTGCCTCCTAGATATTATTTCTCCATCTATATCCTACACCCCAAACAGTTTCAATATATTTAGGTTCACTTGGATCATCTTCAATTTTAGATCTTAATCTTCTTATATTTACGTCTACAATTTTAGAATCTCCTATAAAATCCTCACCCCAAATTAAATTAAGTATCTCATCTCTACTAAAAGCTTTTCCTGCATTTTCAATAAAAAGTTTCATAATGGAAAATTCTGTAGGAGTTAATTCTATGTCTTTTTCATTTTTTAAAAACTTTCTAGAATATTTATTAATTTTAAATGGTCCATCTATAATTTCATCCATTTCCTTAGGATTATTTCCCTCCATCCTTCTAAGGAGAGATTTTACTCTTAAAACTAACTCCTTAGGATTAAACGGTTTTACCATATAATCATCTGTACCATATTCCAATCCCATAATCTTATCTATATCTTGAGATTTTGCTGTAAGCATTATTATACCTATATTAGGAATTTCCTCTCTTAAAATTTTGCAAACTTCAAAACCATCTATACCAGGCAACATAATATCTAATAAAACTACATCTATATCTTCTTTTCGTGCAATTTCCAAACCTTTTTCTCCACTATCTGCCTCCCATACAATAAATCCTTCACCTTCTAAGTTTATTCTGACAAATTTCCTAATATGTTCCTCATCTTCAACTATTAAAATATTACTTTTTAACAATATAGCCACCTCCATGATATTAAAATAATTGCTGTAAAGAAAACAGCAATTATTTTAAAACTTCAAATTCATAACCATTTTTTTGTAAATACTCTATTATTTCTGGCAACGCATCTGCAGTGGTTTGCTTCCCACCCATATCATGCATTAATATAATTAATTTCTTTTGTCCATTAGCAGTATTTATTAACCTTTGAACCAATCTATCCTTTGGAAAACTCTTGCCTTCAGCATCTCCATTTAAAGCATTCCAATCATAATAAGTATATCCATTATCTACTACAACTTTTCTAAAAGCTGCTTTTTTTTGCCCAAAAGAACCACCAGGAAAACGTATAATATTTGTTTTATAATCTTCTCCTAAGATGTTTTTTAATACCTTTTCTGTAGTTTTTAATTCATTTAAAAAATTTGTAGTATTTTGATATATATTCTTATAACTATGAGTATAACTATGATTTCCTATGGCATGGCCAGAAGCATCTATTCTTTTTATTAAATCTGGATACTGTTCTGCTTGATTTCCTATTACAAAAAAAGTAGCCTTTACATTATATTTATCTAAAACATCTAAAATTTGTGGAGTTACCTTAGCTGATGGGCCATCATCAAAAGTTAAATAAGCTATTTTTCTATTAGCATTTCTTTTTTCTTCCAATTCCTTTTGCATCTGTGCTTGAATCTCCTCTGCTTTCTTTGTCTCTAATAACTCTCTCTCATGTGTTAATGCCATATTTACTGCTGATTTTTCAGAAATCAACAATATACTCTCAGACAAATCTCCAGCTTCTACTACACCAGAAATATTTCCAAAACCATATTTATGAGACATTCCTATAGAAAACAAGGAGAATATTATTATAAATGCAATAGTAAATCTTCTTCTCTTCATTCTCTTTCTTCTTTTTTCCATTAAAAATTGTTTTCTTGTCATAAAGCTCACTCCTTGTCCACTAATGTCAATAAATAATATCATTATTATTATTCCTATATATAGGATACTATATTAAGACAAAATTTGCATTACAATATTGTAAATAAGTATTTACAATCTGGTTACAAAATTTGGCGTTAAATTTAAAAGAAATCATTAATATTCTTTTTACCCAAAAAAACACCTAAAATACCATTTTTTTTAAAAATAAAAGCTCCCCATATATTATATACATGGAGAGCTAATATTGCCAATATACTATGAAACTAAATCTTTAAATTGTAAATTATATAAATAAGCATATATCCCATCTTGATTTAATAATTCTTCGTGGCTTCCTCTTTCTTCTATACCTTCATTAGTTAATACTAGAATTTCATCTGCATTCTTTATAGTGGATAATCTATGAGCAATTATTAAAGTAGTTCTATTTTTAGCAAGTTCTTCCAAAGATTCTTGAATTAATATTTCTGTTTCATTATCTAAAGCCGAAGTAGCCTCGTCTAATATTAATATTGGTGGATTTTTTAAAAATAATCTAGCTATAGAAATTCTTTGTTTTTGCCCACCAGATAATTTAACTCCTTTTTCTCCAATATAAGTATCGTATCCATTTGGCAATTCTATAATAAAATCGTGAATTCTTGCTTTTTTAGCTGCCTGAATTACTTCATCTCTAGACTTATCTGGATCACCATAACAAATATTATCTGCTATAGTTCCAGTAAATAAAAACACATCTTGTTGAACCAAACCAATATTCCCTCTAAGGGATTTTAATTTTATATCCTTTATATCTATATTATCTACTGTTATAACCCCTTCATTTACTTCATAAAATCTAGGTATTAAATGGCATAATGTAGTCTTTCCTCCTCCAGAAGGTCCTACAATTGCAATAGTTTTCCCTGCCTCTATACTTAAATTCAAATCAGATAATACCCTGTCCTCTCCATTAGTATAACTAAAAGATACATCTTTAAATTCAATATCACCTTTTACATCTACTAAATTTACAGCATTTTCTTTATCCACTATATCTGGTTTAATATTCATAACTTCCATGAATCTTTCAAAACCTGTCATACCTTCTTGATACTGTTGGATAAAGTCAGCTAATCTTCTGATAGGTTGCATAAAGAAGTTTACATATAACATATAAGCTAGTAAGTCCCCAACATCTATAAATTGACGATAAACAAAATAACCACCTATAGATATAACTATTAAATTTAAAATATTGGTCATTAAACCAATTCCTGCAGCAAATTCTGCCATTGCCTTATAAGATTGTTTTCTTGCATCTCTAAACAAATTATTATTAATATCAAATTTTTCTATTTCATAGTCCTCATTAGTAAAGGACTTAGCTACTCGAACTCCTGATATACTATTTTCTAACTGAGCATTTACATCAGCTATTTCTCTTCTTACTCGTCTAAAAGACTCCTCCATCTTTTTCCTTTTAGAAATAGTAAACCAAATTATTACTGGAATAAATGCATATATAATTGCAGTTAATCTCCAATCAATTCTAAT
>JAAZMA010000102.1 GCA_012799055.1 Tissierellia bacterium | reverse complement strand
GTTGAAAAAAGATTCTGCTAGCTGGGATAACTTCAATAAAGAAGTGGAAGCATTTGAAAATATGGAGTATGAGGAAATAATAAAAATTAATAGGCCCCATGGAGATGGTTCACTTCTTAGGCTTTGGCAAGAAATTAGATTAAAAGATAATTGGAAATACTTTAGAAAGTTTACTAGACTTCCAATATTAATACTACATGGTACGGATGATTGTGAGGTTCATCCAGTTCAAGCCCGACTTTGGAATCAACTTTTACCATATCACAATATTAAAGTTGTTGAGAAATATGGCTGTAATCATTTCTTAGGCAATGACAATGAAACAGGATCAGAAACTGTAGGGGCTGAAATTCTGAAATGGTTGGAGGATTTATTACTACCTTGATGAAAAAATTGTAGCATTGTATTTGGGAAATAAGAAATCATGATTTAAAAGGGTATCATGGAAATTATTCTAATTATGTAGAGCAAAATAGACTTGAGAAAGACCAACATTAAAAAGAATATTAGCTTTATATTGGCAACCATGGCTACATGAAGAAATCATAAATAATAATCAGGAAACTATAGGAAATGTATTCTACCTTATAATTTTTAATAAACCAAAAATATAAAAACAATCTTATTTTAAAGAGTAGATTATTTCTTTACTTGATTACTAATTTTGAAAGCAGACCTACTATGGACATAGAATTTCTTATGAGAAACAATCCAATGAAAATGAAGGTGGGAGCCCCTTTATGGTAGCCTTTATAATAAGTTATTTATTTGAATCTGAACCTTTCCATTTGAATACTTTCCATTCAAGATCAGATGAATTTGGAATTCAAACTTGGACATCTTCATATTAACTATATTAAAAATCTGTTAGCAAATGAGAATAATACAAAGTCCTAGGGGGAGGAGATAAACATGCTAAGAGTTCCATATACATTTAAAGATCTTATAATGGAAGAGAATTGTAATGTAAACACTTCTAATGGAGTTACCTATTATAATGCTGTTATTACGGTCCCTTCCCATAATGAAATCGAACACAAAGATATCTTCCGTGCAATGTGGAGTGATATTCTCCCAAATTTGTAGGAGGCTATAAATTTCTTGCTAATAATAGTAATATGTGGCAACAGTTACTGAACATAATTTATCTTCAATGGTCTATGAATATATTTTCTTCACAAACAATAGACCTATTATACCAATCTTAATAAGTGGTAGAGAATAAATTGACAAATTATTGACAGTAAGCACAATATATGATATAAAATTATTGTAGCAACAAGTTAATACATAATTCTATGAAGAGAAGGAGTAGGCTAGTTTATTGTTCCACAGAGAGTTGGTATTATGCTGAAAGCCAATGTTCAAGGATTAGTTGAAAATCATCTCTGAGAAGCAAAGCTGAAATTTAACCGAGTAAGTAATGCAGGTAGTCCACCGTTAAATGGAACACGTATTATAATGTACGCTAATAAGTGCTATAAATTAATTTTTATATTTTAATTTATAGAACTAGGGTGGTAACGCGAGTATAACTCGTCCCTTTTTTAGGGGCGGGTTTTTTTATTTACAAAAATAAGCAATAAAGGAGGCGTATTATGGAAAGTGACATTGGGATTATAAACTGTATTTACAATATGAAAAAAACAAATTGGAGGTTTTTAAAATGGAAAAAATGGACAGTAAGAATTTACTACTTGTGAGTTTAATGATATTTTCAATGTTTTTTGGTGCAGGAAATTTAATATTTCCACCTCTATTAGGACAATTATCAGGAACAAATATGATGGTATCAATGGGAGGTTTTTTAATTTCAGCTGTTGGTCTTCCAATACTTGCAATTG
>JAAZMA010000365.1 GCA_012799055.1 Tissierellia bacterium | reverse complement strand
GAAAGATATATAAATTGACAGATAGAAATAAGGCCCTGGATATTTGTAAAAAAGCAGTGGATTTATATAATCAGGATGAAAAAATCCGATCTTTTATTCAATATTATGGTAGCGATATACTTCTTTATCTGATGTATATATATCTTGATTTAATAGATATTTTAAGAGAAAAAGATGAACATGAGCAGCTAAGGTATTATAATAAGCAATTGATATTATTTGTTAAAGAAATTTTAAGCAGCGAAAAATATTATTATCAGAAAAAATTATATCAGATTGGCGGGATATTCTATGAATATGAGTACTATAACAGGGCTATAAAATATTTACGGAAAGCTAATTGTATGGGAAATAATTATAAAGTTATATATTTATTGGGGGTATCGTATTTTCATACACAAAAATACCGTAAGGCATTGAATGAATTTAACAAACTAAAAAATGTGAAAAGATATAAAATGCTTGTAAATTACTGGATTATAAGATGTAATCTTGAACTTGGTAATAGAGAAAAAGCCTTTGATTATCTTATTGAAGCGACTGATAAAGAATTGGACTTTTATCTCAAATATAGGAGCCTTGGCGATGATTATTTAAGCCTGCAGGATAAAGAAAAATATTTAGATTTCATGAAAGACAGATTGGAAAAACTAAGGACTAAATTTTTAAAACAAAGCAGGAAAAAAAAGATAATTGATGTCATCATTTTTTTATTGTTCGAATTAGATAAAGACGAGGAAGTGTATGGATATATAAAAATATTGCAGGATCTTCATCCAATTTATAAAGAGGTTTATTATTGGAAGGTAGTTTTGAAGATTAGGAAAGGCGATTATGAAAGTGCCAGGAGGACATATAAGGAAGCGCTTAAGAGATATTCGGACTTTTTTGAAATGTATGATTGGGTTGAGACAAATTTAAATAGGGAGAAAGTAAAAGAAATATTAAAAGTGTAGGCTCAACATATAATTTTAGAAAGATTATTTTGATTATTCGCTAAAAACTGATATAATTTATATATAGTTTAATAATATTGGATAGGGTGGGCAGTTAGATGAAGGTTGTGAAGATCTTTGAAAATGAAGGTGATAATAAAGAAATAATCTATCTTCTGGAAAATGACCAAAAAATAATCCAGAGGAGCAATGCTACTATCAGTAAGTTTAATTTAAGCAAATGGGATGAGATAAACTTTATTCCCTCCGGTTTTCAGGAAGTTGCCCGGGAATTAAGTGCAGAAGAAGAGGAGGGTTTAAAGGATTTTCTCCTTCGGGAGGATATCTCTATCTGGAAAAGAATAAAAAAATGGTTTTCCCGTTTTACTAATAAGTAACCTGTAAAAAACACAGCAACGGAGGTCGGCATGAAGTACCTTAATATATGCCTGATTCTATTAATTTTATTCTCAGGGAGTTTAAGTTTAAATGATGTAAAGGCAGATGCAGCTGTTAAGGAAATCCTGAATATTGAACGGGGCAGGGAAGCCGGAAAGATCGATTATGATTTGCGTTATTGGGGAGATAAGGATAAGACCCTGATCAGGACAGGGGTTGAAAGTTTTGTGGTTGATGAGGAGGAAAGGATATATCTCTCCAATTATGCCACAGGTAGTATAAAGGTTTATCATGAAAACAGGCTGG
>JAAZMA010000354.1 GCA_012799055.1 Tissierellia bacterium | reverse complement strand
CTAAATATTTATTTGCAACAGATACTGCATAGGCCACAGCAACAGGTTCTGTACATCCTAATGCTGGTATAGTTTCTTTTTTTACTATTTCTAATAATTTGTTCATATCTTCTGTTCTTGGCATAAACTTGCACCCTTCTTTCAAATTTTTATCCATTATTTCAACTGCCCTTATATAATTGCAATACTCGTGCCAACAATATCAAAAAGTCCAAATGGCTTAAATTAGCCATTTGGACTTTTTGTATTTTAAACACTAAATTATATTTTCTTATTTTTGCAAATTGAAAATTCTTCAATTATAAAATTCTATTTAGAAACTGTATATTTCAGATGTTTTATTTATTTGCAATACTGCAAAAAAAATTTGCAAATATGCAAATTATACTTTATATTGCACACTATTGCAAATTATACTTGCCTAATTTCCTATATAAAGTAGATAAATCAATGCTTAATTCCTTTGCAATTTTTTGTTTATCCTTTGTTGTATTCCCACATTTTTGCAAATATTTTATTAAAATTTGTTTTTCATACTCTTCTATCATCTCATTTAATGATTTGTTTATACTTAGATTTTCATCATCAGCTATAGTGGAAATATATTTTTTTATATTATAGGGTAAATTTTCATATTCAATAATATCTCCATCCATTGTATTTATTAAATACTCTATAACATTTTCTAATTCCCTAATATTTCCTGGCCAATTATAATTGTTTAAAACTTCTTTCACTTCTGGTGAAAAAAACTTCATATATACACCTAGTTTATTACAGTATCTTTCCATTAAATGATTTACTAATATATCTATATCTCCTTTTCGTTCTCTTAAAGCTGGTATATGAATAGGAATAACATTTATTCTATAGTATAAATCATCCCTAAATTTATTTTCAGCTATCATCTGTTCCAAGTTTTTATTAGTAGCAGTTATTAATCTAAAATTTACTGAAATAACTTCCTTGCCACCTACACGCATAAATTTCTGGTCCTGTAGCACCCGTAGTATTTTAGGTTGTAGTCGAAGGGGCATATCCCCAATTTCATCTAAGAACAAGGTTCCTCCATTTGCTAATTCAAACTTACCTATATGGCCTTCCTTTTTTGCTCCAGTAAATGCTCCCTCATCATAGCCAAATAGCTCACTTTCCAACAAACTATCTGGAATAGAGGCACAATTAATAGCTATAAATGGAGCATCTTTTCTATCACTACTATTGTGAATTGCCCTAGCAAATAAATCTTTTCCAGTTCCACTTTCTCCCCTAAGTAGTACAGCTGAATCGCTTTTAGCAACACTTTTAGCTAATTTTTTAGCTTCAATTATTTTTTCACTTTCCCCAATAATATCTTCAAAATTTATTCTATTTTTCCCTTCTATTAACATATATGCATTTTTTACTACATTAGAGGTTTCGTTTAGTTTTATTATATTACTTACTTTTTCGTCCTTCATGGTTACAGGAATATTTTTTATCATTAAAGATTTCTTTTTCCCATTAATATTTACTTTCTTTTCCATATAATAATCCTGTTTTTCATCTAATTCAATATTAGGTATTATTTCATATATATTTTTTCCTATTAAATCTTCTTTATTTTTTAGAAAATATCTTTCTATTTCAGAATTAATAACTTTTATTTTTCCATGATTGTCAGTAAGAATAATTCCATTATCTATTTCATTAATAATCATATTGGTCATTTTATCTTGTATGGTTAATTTAGTAATAGTTTCAGTATAATTTAAATTACCAGCTAATAAATTTCCCAATCTATTTAAAAATACAAGTAAAGATTCGTAATCTTTGTGAATCCTTTGTTTTTGTTCTAAATCAAAGGCTAATACTCCTATAACTCCTAATAGTTTTCCTCTATCCATTATGGGATATCCTAATGATGCCATTTCACTACAACTACCTTTTATAACACAGTCTATACATTTTTGGCTAAAGTTTGGGCTATCTATAAATTCTGGTTTTTCTTTTTTAGCAATCATTTCAAAAGAGCAGTTTTCAGGTAATTTTTCACCTATTTGTTCTCTGTATCTTCCTGTGGCAGCTACTCTATACATATTATTATCTATTATAGTTACATCCACATCTAGTACTGCAGCTATGGCTTCTGCTACTTCTTGAGTAGATTTTTTTATTTTAGATAGTTTCATATTATCACCCCTTAGAATTTTGAGAACATTGTCGAATATTGACTAATATCATATATAGTATCATAATGGATGATAAATTTCATTATAAAAAAACTTACAATTTGAGGGACTGCCCCCAAATTGTAAGTTTTTTATCTAAAATTTGTCGTAGTATATTAATTCTTCTAATATTCCCTTCTCCATTAGTACTTTTACTACCGAGTCTATCATACCTGCACTGCCACATAAATAAGCTTCTTTGTCCTCTGGGCTTTTTATATGTTTATCTAATGCTACATTTACCCTTCCCCTTTCTCCAGTCCAATTGTGTTCATCTAAGGCTCTAGAAAGGGTTGGTATAAATTCAAAATCATATAGTGTTTCTTCAAACTCTTTCATTTCATCTAGTAGGAATAAGTCTTCTGGAGTTCTAGCTCCAAAATAAAATTTAGCTTTTCTTTTAATATTGTTTTCCTGCATATAATAAAGTATGGATAAAATTGGTGCCATTCCAGTACCTACTGCTACCATTACCATTTCATTTTCTGGATTATCTTGATAGTAAAAATCTCCATAGGGACCATTTATTTCTACTGTATCTCCTTCTTTTAAAAATTGATGTACATAAGTGGTACATATCCCTCCAGGTACATAGCCAATTATTAAATCTATATAGTCTTTATGGCTTGGTGGGGAGGCTATGGAATAAGCCCTATATACTTCTTCATCATTGCCTTTGTATTTGGGAGCTTTTAATTGAATATATTGTCCAGGTTTAAAATTAATCTCTTCTCCTTCTTTAAACCTTAATCGTAGCTTCTTAATAGTTGGTGTCATATCTTCTATAGACTCTACAGTAGCTTCATACTCCCTTACATTAAATAATTCCTCTGGTATTTCTATTTTCATATTTTCTTTTACTTTACATTGACAAGAAAGCCTAATATTATTCTGAACTTCTTCTTCTGTAAGCCAAGGCAATTCTGTAGGAAGTATTGGCCCTCCACCTTCTAATACTTTAACTTTACAGTATCCACAGGTACCTTTTCCCCCACAGGCAGAGGGTATGAAAACCTTCTGGTCTATTAATGTAGAAAGTAATGAATCTCCACCATCTACTGTATATTCTTTTTCTTCATTTATAATTAACTGCATTTCTCCATAATTACCTATGGTTCTATCAGCAAGGGTTAACAAAAAAGCTAATATTCCACTAAAGGCTGTTACTGTTGCTGTTGTAATTAAAATGGTTTCCATCTAATCCCTCCTATTGTATCTGTACTATGCCTGAAAATCCAATAAAGGCTAGGGCCATTAATCCAGTTATTATCAAAGTTATACCTGGACCTCTTAATCCCTTTGGAATACTATCTTCCCTTAGTCTTTGTCTAATTCCTGCCATGGCCACTATGGCTAAGGTCCAACCTATACCAGAACCTACTGCAAATCCTAAGGATTGTAAAAATGTATATTCACGAATTATCATAAATAGAGAAACTCCCAATATGGCACAGTTAACAGTAATTAATGGCAAAAATATTCCCAGAGCATAGTAAAGATTTGGAAAATACCTTTCTACTATCATTTCTAATAATTGAACGAAGGCTGCAATACTAACTATAAAGACTATAAATCTTAAGTACTCTAAACCTAATGGTTCTAATATATAATAATAAATTAAATAATTTAATATAGTAGTAAAAGTTAATACAAAAGTAACCGCCTGTCCCAATCCTAAAGATGTGGGTATTTCTTTGGAAACTGCTATAAAGGAACACATACCTAAAAAATTGCTAAGTATCATATTATTTGTAAATATGGCTGCAAAAAATATAATAAATGGATTAAGTTCTATCATGAAATAGCCCCTCCTTCTTTTTCATCTTCTGGAGCTAAGGATCTGGCTACCCAAATTATTACAGCCAGTATGAAAAATGCTCCTGGTGGCATTATCATTATAGTCCAATTTGTCCACCCATCTCCTAATACCTGATATCCAAATATGGT
>JAAZMA010000167.1 GCA_012799055.1 Tissierellia bacterium | reverse complement strand
TTAACCATTTCTATTTCTTGTTTTTCTTCTACTTCTTCTTCACTCCAGTAGTATCCATATAGATTTTGTACCCATTCAAAATAGGATACTGTAACCCCACCAGCATTAGTTAATATATCTGGTGTAACTGGTATACCTCTTTTGTTTAGAACTTCGTCTGCATCGGGAGTTGTTGGCCCATTAGCTGCTTCACAAACTAATTTTGCATTAATTTTTTCTGCTACTTCTGCAGTTATAGCGTTTTCCAATGCTGCAGGTATTAGTATATCTACTTCTAATTCCCAGAATTCATCTAGAGTTATTTGTTTAGCCTTTGGATAGCCTACTAAGTTTTTGTGTTCATCCATATATGCTTTTAAGTCTTCAAAATCTAATCCTTCCTCATTATAAAGAGCATAAGTTCCAACTGATGGTGCCCATTCTCCTATGGCCACTACAGTAGCTCCTTGTCTTTGAACGTTTTTAACTGTGTAGGAACCTACATTTCCAAAGCCTTGAACAGCTACTTTTGCCTCTTTCATATTGATTCCTAATTTGTTTGCTGCTTCTCTTGTTATTACTGAAACCCCAAATCCTGTAGCTTCGTTTCTACCTTCTGAACCTCCCCATGGAACTGGTTTTCCAGTTATAACTCCAAGGGCAGATTGCCCATTTAATTTATTGTATTCATCTACCATCCAAGCCATTACTTGACCATTACTTCCCACATCTGGTGCTGGTATATCTATTTTTTCGCCTAAGTATTTGTGAAGTCCTTGAACATACCCTCTAGAAAGTCTTTCTAATTCCCCTTGTGATAATGTTAGTGGATCGCAAGTTATTCCACCTTTTCCTCCACCATAAGGTACTCCCATTACTCCACATTTAAATGTCATCCAAACTGATAGGGCTTTTACTTCATCAGGATTTACACCTGGATGGAATCTTATTCCACCTTTACCTGGCCCTATTGCATCATTGTGTACTGCCCTGTATCCTTTAAATACTTTTGTTGTACCATCATCCATTTTAACTGGAATGGATATTTCAATCATTCTTTGAGGTTCAGATAATATTTCATATACTGCAGGATCTAAACCTAATGCGTCACATGCTGCTTTTACTTGTTTTTGAGCAGCTTCCAATGGATTCAAATTTTCTTTTGCCATTAATAATTACCTCCCTTAATTTGGTTAGTGAAAACATTTTCACCAAAGAGATTCAACAATATTTTAACACTGTTTTTTGCACAGTGCAAGTAATTAAAATACTAGTATCCTATATATTTTAATTTAATTGTGCCATAATTTCATCTATATTGTCTAATCCATTAATTAATTCTGGTATTACCTCATATACATCTCCTACAATACCATAATCTGCTACTTTAAATATAGGTGCATCTTTATCCTTATTTATGGCAATTATTAAATCAGAATCCTGCATTCCCGCTAAATGTTGTATTGCTCCTGATATACCACAGGCAATATATACTGTTGGTCGAACAGTTTTTCCTGTTTGGCCTACTTGATGACTTTGATCGATCCAACCAGCATCTACTGTAGCACGACTAGCTCCCACAACTCCATCTAGCTTTTCAGCCAATTCTTCTATTAATTTAAAGCCTTCAGCATCTCCTAATCCTCTACCACCAGATACTATTATATTAGCTTCTTCTAATTTAACTACTGCTTTTTTAGCCTTTACTGTCTCAACAACTTTTGCCCTAATATCTTCTTCCTTTAGATTTGGATTAAACTTTTCAATATTTCCTGTTCTATTTTCATCGTATTTAGCCTTTTCCATAACTCCTGGTCTAACTGTAGCCATTTGTGGCCTGTGATTAGGACAAATTATTGTAGCCATTAAATTACCGCCAAATGCTGGACGAGTTTGCATTAATCTTCTATTTTCTAAATCTACTTCAAGTCTTGTACAATCTGCAGTTAAGCCTGTGTGAACTCTAGAGGAAATTCTAGGTCCTAAATCCCTTCCTATATTAGTAGCTCCTATTAATAATATTTCTGGTTTTCTTTCTTCTATTAAATCGCATATTACTTTAGTGTAACCATCAGTAGTATATACCTCTAAAAGTTCTGAATCTCCATATAATACATTGTCAGCGCCATATTTAATTAGTGTTTCAGCTAAATTATCTACATCTTTTCCTAATAAAACTGCTGTTAAATCTGTACCTATTTGTTCAGCTATTTTCTTACCTTCCCCTAATAATTCAATGGAAACATTTAGAAGTTCTCCAGCTCTTTGCTCTGCAAATACCCAAACTCCCTTATATTGGTTTATATCTACTCCCTTTTTTTCCCCTTCTTCTTTTATTATTGCATCTACTGGACAAGCTTCTATACAAGTCCCACAAGCAGTACATTTATCATTTATTACTGCTTTATCGTCTATCATATCTATAGCATCAAATGGACATGCATCTACACATGTACCACAACCTATACATTCTTCACTTATTACTTTTACTGCCATAATTATTCCTCCCCTCAAAATTTATATGACTTTTTCTTCTTTAAGTCTAACGATTAACTCTCTAGCCACATCCTTTGGACTTCCTTCTAATATTTCAGATTCTCCACCTCTTCCTGGTGGGGTAAAGGATTTATTTACTTGGGTTGGAGAGCCATCTAGTCCAATATTGTCCATGTCTGCATTAACATCTTTTGCTGATAATACTTTTATATTATCACCGTTAAAACCTTTATAAATTCCTCTAATAGATGGATATCTAGGTTCATTTAATTCCTTAATAGCAGTAATCAAAACTGGACATTCTGATTCTATTACAAAATAGCCATCCTCTAAAGCTCTTTTTGCCCTTACTTTTCCATTTTCTAATTTTAATTCCTCTACATAGGTAATTTGAGGTATATTTAAATGTTCTGCAATTTGAGGCCCAACTTGAGCAGTATCTCCGTCTATAGCCTGTCTACCGCAGAAAATAATATCATAATCTCCAATAGCCTTAATACCTGCAGCTAGTGCTGTTGATGTAGCCCAGGTATCTGAACCTGCAAAAGCCCTATCACTTAATAATATGGCTTCATCTGCACCCATGGCAATTGCCTCTACTAAAGCTACTTCTGCTTGAGGTGGTCCCATACTTAGTACTGTTACTTTAACATCTTCATTTTCATCCTTTATTCTCAATGCTTCTTCTAAAGCATTTTTATCATCTGGATTTATTATACTAGGTACTCCTTCTCTAATTAAAGTTCCCTTTACTGGGTCAATTTTTACTTCATTAGTATCAGGAACTTGCTTTATACATACAATAATATTCATAAATTTACCTCCTCCAAAATTTATCTTAATAGATTGGCTGCTATAACCATTTGTTGAACTTGAGAAGTTCCTTCATATATTTCAGTTATTTTCGCATCTCTCATCATTCTTTCCACAGGATAATCTTTTGTATATCCATATCCACCATGAAGTTGTACACATTTAGTTGTAACATCCATGGCAGTATTTGCTGCAAATAATTTGGCCATAGCTGCTTCCTTATTGTATGGAAGTCCATTGGCTTTATTATAAGCTGCTCTATATACTAAAAATCTAGCGGCTTCAATATCAGTTGCCATATCTGCTATCATCCATTGTAGTCCTTGGAATTTAGCTATTGGTCTACCAAATTGTTCTCTTTCTTTTACATACTGTATAGTTTCATCTAATGCCCCTTGTGCAATACCTAATGCTTGAGCTGCAATTCCAATTCTACCTCCATCTAAAGTTGACATGGCAATTCCAAAACCTTTGCCTTCAGCACCAAGTAAATTTTCCTTTGGAATTTTACAATCTCTAAATATTAATTCTGTAGTGGAAGAACCTCTAATACCCATTTTATCTTCTAATTTCCCTATACTAAATCCTGGTGCATCCTTATCTACTATAAAAGCAGATATGCCTCTAGTTCCTTTGGACTTATCTGTCATAGCAAATATTATATATACATCTGCTTGTCCACCATTAGTAATAAAAATTTTGGTTCCATTAAGAATATAATTATCCCCATCTAATACTGCAACTGTTTGTTGACCGGCTGCATCTGTACCAGCATTTGGTTCTGTTAATCCAAAAGCTCCTAGTTTTTCTCCTTTTGCTAAAGGAATTAAATATTTTTGTTTTTGTTCCTCTGTACCATATCTAAATATAGGCCAGCAACCAAGAGAAGTATGAGCTGAACATATAACACCAGTGGTTCCACATACCTTTGATAATTCTTCAATTGCAATGGCATAGTCTATTTCATTGCCACCAGCTCCACCATATTCTACTGGAAAAGGTATGCCTAGCATATTGTATCTAGCCATTTTTTCCACAGTTTCACTTGGGAACCTACCTGTTTCGTCTATTTCTGCAGCAATAGGTTCCACCTCGTTCTGTGCAAATTCCCTCATTACATCTCTTATCATTTCCTGTTCTTTTGTTAATTTAAATTCCATATATTTCCCTCCTAATGTTTAAGCTCTTCCTTATATACTATTATAGCCTAACTTAAAGAAAATTTCCACAATAGTATGTTAATTTTTAAACTTTCTACTTTATTGATGTTTCTAGATATTTCATTTTTAAATACGATTATTCTCTTTATTTTCCCCTTTTATGATATTTATTACCTTGTTTTAAATTTATTTTCCTTATTTTTTCAAGTGGATTTTTCTTTTATTGTCATATTTTTAACAATATTCGGACTATTTAAAGGCTCCACTTATGGAGCCTTTGCCTAAATTTAAGAATTAACATAGTCTGATTTATTATTTAAAAAATAAGATAGTGTAAACAATGATTCATTTAAATGAACATTTTCTATTATTATATCCTCATTGACTTTCAAATCTGCTGGCGCAAAATTCCAAATTCCTTTTATTCCTGATTTCATATATATATCAGCTATTTCCTGAGCATTTTCTTTTGGAGTAGTAATAATTCCAATTTCCACCTCATTCTCCACTATAAAATCTGCTAATTCATCTACATCTCTAATTTCTAAATCTCTAATCTTAAGTCCTATTAATTTTGGATTTTTATCAAATAGTGAAAGAATCTTAAATCCTGCATCTTCAAATCCTTTATAATTTGCTACTGCTTGCCCTAAATTTCCAGCACCTGCAATTACCGTTTTATATACTTTATCTAAACCAAGAATTTTACCAAGTTGAGTATGTAATTCTTCCACATTATATCCATATCCTTGTTGGCCAAATCCTCCAAAATTATTTAAATCCTGTCTAATTTGAGAAGCTGTAAATCCAGTCATATTACTTAATTCCTGTGATGAAACTCTATTAATACCTTTTCTTAACAGTTCTCCTAAGTATCTATAGTATTTAGGCAATCTTCTAATGACAGTTATTGATACTTTGTTATCTCTATCCACTCTTTCCACCTCCATCTAATATTGTTTCCTATGTTTGTTTTTATTATAGCAAATGCTTATTAATCAGTCAATTTTAACCAAAAATGAATATAAAATATTTAACTACTTATAATATTATTACCATAATTCTAGGAGGTTAAATCATGACCAGTAAAGAACAATTGAGAAAAATTGCTATATATTGTGATTCTTATAATCTAAAAGAGGAGGATACTCTAAATATAACATCAAATGTATATGAAGAAAAATATGAAAGCTGTGAAAACTGCTCTCATTTTACTAAAGATGGAAAATGTGATATTGATTTAATTGATAAGGTTTTATCCAGTTTAGCTATGGAATTAGATTTAAAAAGATAGTCCTTACTTTAAAAGGACTATCTTTTTTGGTAAAATATATTGTACAGTATAAAGAAAGTAGGAGATTTAAAATGATAGTTCTTTCTTGTAGCAATATTTCAAAAGCCTATGGAATAAATTCCATCTTAGAAAATATAAGCTTTACAATTGAAAACGGAGACAAAATCGGCTTAATTGGTTTAAATGGCTCTGGTAAAACTACTCTTTTCAATATATTGGCTAAAGAAATTTCCAGTGATAGTGGAAATATATATATTCAAAAAGATTTAAAAATTGGGTATTTAAAACAACATACTAATATTGAAAGTGAACTTACAGTATTTGAAGAATGTCTACAGGTGTTTAAACCCTTAATTGAAATGGAAAAGGATATAAGACAATTAGAGATAAAAATAAGTAAAATTAGTGAAAATGGAAGTTCCCAAAAATTAGATTCTCTTTTACAGGAATACTCTATTTTATTGGAAGAATTTAATAATCAAAATGGATATGGATATAAATCTGAAATTAAAGGAGTATTAAAAGGCTTAGGTTTTACTGAAGAAGAAATGGATAGAAGTTCTAATATATTAAGTGGTGGACAAAAATCAAGACTCTCTTTGGCTAAACTCCTATTGGAAAAACCTGATCTATTATTATTAGACGAGCCTACAAATCATTTAGATATAGAGGCCATAAATTGGCTAGAATCTTTCTTAAAAGAATATAATAAGGCAGTTTTAGTAATATCCCACGATAGGTATTTTTTAAACAATGTAGTTTCTAAAATATTTCATTTGGAAAATAAAAACATAAAGATTTATAATACTAATTATTCCAAATACATGGAACAAAGGAAAAAAGACTTAGAAGTATTAAAAAAACAATATGAAGATCAACAACGAGAAGTAAAAAGGCAAGAGGAAATTATTCAACGATTTTCTAATTATGGTGGAAAAAGATATATAAAACAAGCACAAGCTAGACAAAAATTATTAGATAAAATGAAATTAATGGATAAACCTATGGATGATAAAAAAGTAAAAATAAAATTTGAACCTAAAATTAAGTCTGGTAGAGATGTGCTTAAAGTTGAAGAGCTTGGCAAAAGTTTTGGAGACTACCAACTCTTTGAAGATATTAATTTTAATATTTACAGGGGTGAAAAAGTAGGATTAATTGGTCCAAATGGTATTGGAAAAACCACACTTTTTAAAACCATATTAAATGAAATTCCCTATGAGGAAGGTAATATTAATATTGGTCATCATGTGCATATTGGCTATTTTGATCAAGAACAAACAGATTTGAATTTAGATAATACTATTATAGATGAAATTTGGGACCATAATCCTAAATTAAACCATTATGAAATTCGAACTATTTTAAGTCGCTTTTTATTTATTGGAGATGATATTTTTAAAGAAATAAAAGAACTAAGTGGTGGAGAAAGGGGAAGGCTTCAATTACTTAAAATGATGCTTTCTGATTCTAATTTCCTCTTAATGGACGAGCCTACTAATCATTTAGATATAGATTCTAAAGAGGTATTAGAAGATGCCTTAATAGACTACGAAGGAACAATATTTGTAATATCTCATGATAGGTATTTTCTAAATAGAGTTACTAATAAAATTTTAGAAATGACAGAGGAGGGCATAGTTGAATATTTAGGTAATTATGATTATTATTTAGAAAAGAAAAATGAAATAGTTATAGAAGATAATGAGGAGTATAAAACTAAAACTCAAATAAAATTAGAAAGAAAAAAAGAGAAAGAGAAACTAGAATTTGAAAGAAAAAAGAAAAAAGAAATAGAAGAACTGGAAAAGTTAATAGCAGCAAATGAAATTGATTTAGAAAACTTGGACAATCTCTTATGTAAACCTGAATTATATGAGGAACCAGAAAAAGCTCTAAAATTATCTCAAGAAAGGGAACAGCTACAATTGAAATTAGATAAGCTTTATAATCAATGGATA
>JAAZMA010000196.1 GCA_012799055.1 Tissierellia bacterium | reverse complement strand
ATTAAAAAAACCTCATCTTTCAGAATTAATATTCTGTGGGATTTAGCACCTTTGTATACTTACAGGTTGCCGGGTTTCAACGGGCCCATTCCCTCCACCACTCTTGATAAGGCATCAAGTTTTTATTTAATTAACATAATAATAACATATTCCGACATATGCGTCAAGAAAACCCGTCAAGAAAAGTAAATTTTTCAATGACGAAACTTTTACCTTGTAAAGGCCAAGAATTTACTTTATCATATAAAATATATACTAAAAGGTCAAGGGGGAATGATTGTGCTAGAAATAATCAAGGAGATAAAAAAAGAATTATTTGTAATACTTTTAGGTGCTACACCTTTATCTGAACTTAGAGGTGCTATTCCTTTAGGTATATCTATGGGATTTAGCCCCCTTCATAGTACAATCCTTAGTTTAATTGGAAATATGATAATTGTACCAATACTTCTTAAAATTTTAAATCCATTAATGAATTATTTTGAAAAAACTGTTTTGTTTTCCAAATCTATTGGTTGGATTAAAAAAAGAACCTTAAGACGCACTAAGGACACTATAATAAAATATAGACTATTGGGCCTTTTTATTTTAGTAGCAATTCCCATTCCCACTACAGGTGCCTGGACAGGTTGTATTGCAGCATCTTTACTTAAAATAAATTATAAAGATGCTTTGTTTGTAATATTAGCTGGAGTATTGGTTTCAGGAATTATAGTTTTTACATTATCCTATCATATCGTAAATTAAAAAATTAAGTTGAAAATTTAGATATTTTAAGTAATACTTAAATATTTAAAGCTTTTTAAATATAATTACATATAATCAGTCAATATGCCTGATTTTATATCTTGAACTTATGTCGAATTTCCCCTATACTATAATAGTCGGCGTTGCGGGGTGTAGCGCAGTTTGGTAGCGCACGTGGTTTGGGACCATGGGGCCGGGGGTTCGAATCCCTCCACCCCGACCAAGACAAAAGGAAGGATTGAAAATTCAATCCTTCCTTATTTTTTATATAAATAACTTACAATTTCGGGGCCAGGCCCCAAAATTGTAAGTTATTTTGTCAATAGATTGTAATATACTTGTAACCATATTGATATATTAAGATTATATAATAATTGTAGAAAGGTGAGACTATGAAAAAAGTGCTAGGACTTATGAGGAAATGTATTCAAGACTTTGATATGATTAAAGATGGGGATAAGATAGGGGTTGGACTTTCTGGTGGCAAAGATAGTATGCTGCTTTTATATGCTCTAAAAATGTATCAAAAATTTAGCCCAGAAAAATTTGAATTAGAAGCCTTTACTATAGATTTAGGTTTTGAAGGCTTTAATACGGAGGCTATTTCTAATTATTGTAATAGTTTAGATATTCCATTTAATTTAAAAAGAACTAATATAAAAAATGTGGTTTTTGATATTAGACAAGAAAAAAACCCTTGTTCACTATGTGCCAATATGAGAAGAGGAGCTATTCATAATTCTATGAAAGAAAAAGGTTTTAATAAACTAGCCCTAGGTCATCATAGTGATGATGCTATTGAAACTTTGTTTTTATCTATGTTTTATGAAGGAAGAATCAAAACCTTACCCCCTAAATCTTATCTTACTAGAAAAAAGATCTATGTTATTAGACCTTTTTTATATGTTCCAGAAGAAATTATTGAAAAGTCGATAGTTAAATTTGAAATTCCCATAGTTAATAATCCTTGTATTGTTGATAAAAATACAAAAAGAGAAGAAATCCATCTTCTACTAGAAGATATCTACAAGGAAATACCAGGGGCGAAAGATAAGATCCTTACAGCAATAAAAAACGAAGAAGAATTTAAACTATGGTTTTAATTAAGGAGAGGTGAGAGTCATGAACAAAAAATTAAGTAAGTTTTTAATCTATTTATTAGCACTATCTACAATTATTAGTTGGTCTAGCCCAATTTTTGCTGCTAAAGCAGTAAGTATGCCATATGTAATACACGATACAGTAGAATCCCAATACTTAGGATCTGGAATTAAACATGAAAATATTAGAAGATTTACTTCTACAGGCTGGTGGAATATTAATGTATTGAGAGTGGATTTAAATGATGAATATGCAGATGTTGGGGGTCTTATGAGCAATAAGGGACTTTCTGATAGACAGGCTGTTAGCAAATTAGTTGACGAAAATAATGCAGTAGCAGGGGTTAATGGTGATTTCTTTAACTATACTCCCCTTCCACATCCTATAGGAGCATTTATTGAAAATGGGGAAATTATTTCATCACCAGGAGAAAAAGGTAATCAAAAGCCTACATTTTATTTAGATAATAATAATAACCCAGATATTACTTTTATAGATAGAACTTTAAAACTTAATTCATTGGATTCAGGAAAATCCATAACTATCTATTATATTAATAAGATAAGTACAAAATATCATGCAGCTACAATACTTAATAAACATTGGGGCGAAAAATCCATTGGAAATAAATACAATAAAGATTCAGTAGAAATGGTAGTTTCAAATAATGTAGTTCAAGAAATTAGAATAGGACAAGGTTCTGTAAATATACCAAAAGATGGTTTTGTAGTAACTACTTTTGGTGATGGAAAAAAGAATATTGTAGATAATTTTAAAGTTGGAGATAGAGTTAATTTAGATGTAACAGCTAGTCCAAATATTGAAAATATTAAATTTGCAATTGGCGGAGGCAGTATCATACTAAAAAACGGAATTCCTACAAATACTAATATAAATATAAAAGGCAATGTATCTAGAACTGGAATAGGTATCACCGAAGATGGTAATGAGCTTATAATTGCAACAATTGATAATAATGGTTCTTATAAAGGTGTTAGCCAAGAACTTTTTGGATTAATTTTAAAAGATTTAGGTGCATATAATGCAATAAATCTAGATGGAGGTGGTTCCACTACTATGGCTGTAAAACCTGTGGACAAGCAAGCAGCTGAAGTAGTAAATAAGCCTTCTGGTGGTAGTCAAAGAAAAGTTCCAAATGGAGTAGGAGTATTTTCCAATGCACCACGTGGAGAACTTTCTTATATAAAGGTTCTTACTGATGAT
>JAAZMA010000223.1 GCA_012799055.1 Tissierellia bacterium | reverse complement strand
TTCGTTTTCCACTTGGTTTTCTATCATTACTTCTGGTATATCCACTTTGGATAATTCTACTACTTTCTTCACCACTGTATTTTCTATTTCATTTTTTTCTTTTTCTTTAAATTCTTTTTCTAATTTTTGTCTTAAATCTTCTTTATATTCCTCTAAAGTGTCAAACTCTGAAACATCTATGGCAAATTCATCATCTAATATTGGTAATTCTTTTTCTTTTATTTCATGAATAATTACCTTAAATATTGCTTCTTTTCCTTCTAAGCTTTCTTCAAAATAATCTTCTGGGAAATTAACCTTAACTTCCACTTCTTCCCCTTTTTTCTTACCTATTAATTGTTCTTCAAAACCTGGTATAAAGGTATTTGAACCCAATGTTAGTTCTTGACCTTCGGCAGTGCCACCTTCAAACTGTTCTCCATCTACATAGCCTTCATAGTCTATAGTAAGTATATCTCCTTCTTTAGTTTCTCTATCTTCTGCAGCAATAATTCTGGCATTCATTTCTTGTATTGTCTTTAATTCCGTTTCCACATCTTCATCACTTACATTGTATTCTATTTTTTCAATTTCAAAATTTTTATAATCTCCTAATTCTACTTCTGGTTTTATTGTAACTTCTACTGTTACAATTACTGGTTTCCCCTTTTCTATTTCTTCCACATCTATTTCAGGATAATCAACTGGGTCTAATTTTAGTTCTTCTAAAGCTTCTTCATAAGCTTCTGGTAAAATACTATTCAATGCTTCTTCATAAAATACACCTTCGCCATAATTCATTTCGATAATTTTTCTAGGGACTTTTCCCTTACGAAAACCTGGAACAACAAAATAGTTTCTATTTTTTAAATATGCTTTTTGTATTGCTTTTTCAAAATCTTTTTCAGCAATTTCTATAGTGAAAAAAGCTTTGTTGTTTTCTTTTTTTGTCAACACAGGGTTCATTTAATTTTCCTCCTTAATTTCTTAATTTATTCTTATATATAGTAAGTTTCCATACTATAAAATTATATCATAGTTTTAAATAATATCCAATTTTAACATTTAAAATATATAAACAAAAAACCAATGGGATACCATTGGTTTAAATGGTGCGGGAAAGAGGACTTGAACCCCCACGTCAATGACACTAGATCCTAAGTCTAGCGCGTCTGCCAGTTCCGCCACTCCCGCTTGTAAAATTCCTACCATAATATTATAGCATTTAATTTGTTTATGTCAATAGGATTTTTATTATTTCTAAACTATGATATAATGTAGTTAAAATGGGGCGGAGGTGATATTATGAAATCAGTTTGGCAACATTTATTAGAATCTATAATATTTTTTGTAATTTTAGGATTAATTTACAATATCTTAAATAGGTTTAATATAATTGTAGACCCAAATACTCAGGATACATTAATTATAGGAATTGCTGTGGCATTGATAATTGTGTGGACTTTTGTAAATATGAGAATTAATAGAAAAGCTAGGGAAACTGAAGAAGAAAAATAAAAATAATGTGGGACAGGGCACCCTGTATACCCATTAAATAATCATAGGTAGGAACCGTCCCCCTCGTCCCACATGTATTTTATCTAGACAAACTCCTAATATTCTCTACTGGATATTTGCTAGTAATACTTCTACTAGGCATATAATATATTAATATTGTTATTATAAAATATATAATACATACTACTAAATGTAATATCCAAGGATAATCCATTAGTTTATATACAAAAATATCTTCTATATAGCCAGAAAATCCTACTGAAAATCCTGACAAATCTCCCATGGAAGTGAAAAATAGAATTAGAAATAGAATTAGATGAATAAGTATAATAGATAAAAGCCCTACTATTATACCTATTTTTATATAATAATGAGAAAATTCTTCCTTTGTAACACCCATAGATTGTAGTATTCCTATTCTATTTCTATCCTGTTCCATTTTAGATACCATGGTATTATATAATATTATTAAAGCTATGGCTGCTGCTGTAATTCCCAATAGAGAAATTATTAGGGCATTGTTAAAGGCTTCATAATATATTCTAGAATTACTTTCTTTATAATTGTAAAGATTATATCCCCTATTTATAGCATAGGTTAATAATTTTGCATCTAGTATTACATCTGTTTGTTTAGAGTCTGTATTTATATAGCAAAGAGTACGACCATAGCTATAGGGATAAATTAGTTGTACCATCCATTCTAAATATTCTACATTTCCATATTGGCCTAATCCATACATAGATCTTGGATATAGGGATTCCATGGCATCTATGGAGCTAATTACCACATAAGGAGCCACATTATTAGAAAATGGCCAAAGCCCCTCTTTTGGTAAATAGTGAATAATACCTCCAACTTTAAATTCTTTGCCCACATAGCCAGAAGCATAAGTTTCCCCAGACATTGCTTCTAAATCAGCGGATAAATAAATATTATCCCCAGGCTTTATATAATCTTGCCTCTTATAATAATTTTTATATCTAGAATTATAAGATATTTCATAGACACCACTTGTTTCAAATAACCATTTCATCCTATTATCTTCATTAGTAGCATCTACTACTTTTTTCTTTGGAAAAGGACTTATTTCTACATTTTCATTTCCCGGGCAATACATAGGTATCATTAATATAATTTCTTCTCCATTAATAAAAGCTTTTTTGTCAATTTTCCCCTCATTTATCATGGAGCGAAATTTGTTAAATTGTTTAGAATTCTCGTCCTTTGCATCTATGGCAAAGGTTTTGGTGTAAAAGGCATTTTTTAAATATTCTTCCTCATTCTCTAAAGCTCCATTATATTTGCTAAAATGGCCTTTTAAAAGTTCTGTAGGAAGTAGTCCCTCATAGGTATTTAAAATTTTATTCTCTTCTATGCCATCATACCAGAGGAATGTTTGTTTCCCCACTTTATACATTTCCGTAGATTTTATTCCATCAAATTCCTTTAATTCCCTTTGAATTACAGGAAATTCCCTTTCCCTTTCTCCAAATATGGCCTCCATTACATAATCTGGTCTACTATTTTTTACTACTATCTCTCTATAATTATTAAAGGCAAAATAATCTAGCATTATAGTAGCTAATAATATGGTAATGGCTATAAAGGAAATGCCAAAGGATATTAAAGCTTTGTTTTTATTTAATTTTAAATAGTCCCAATTAAAATCAGAAAAAGATTTGCGACGAATTTCTACATCTTTTTTAGTTTTACTTTTCTTATGTTTAGGGGGTTTTTCCATGGTACCTACTAATGGAATGTTTACAGCATATATAGTAGGTATAGCCATGCCCACAAATAGAGCTAAAATTCCTGCTATTAAACCAAGTAAAAATAATTGGGGATATACATAAAACTGAAGATTTCTACCGCCAAATTTATTTAATCCAAATATAATTCCAGCTGCAACCCCAAATCCCACTGGTAACCCAATTAATAGACCATATTTTAAGAAATATATTCCTTCATAAAATAGCATTTGAATAATTTGATTTTTAGTAGCACCTATGGATTTTAATAATACAATTTTTCTAGACCTTCTTTTCATTTGTGTTAAGAATATTTGGAATATTGCCAAAGTAGTGGCTATAAATATTACTGCTATAATAACTGAGGCTAAATAATGTTCAGTGGTACCTACAATATCAGGATAAGAAAAAGTATTTCTCCTGAAATTAGCAGTATTTACTTCTACTTTACTTTCTACTACTTCATCGCCTTCTAAGGATTTATCTTCCCAATCTTCAGGCTCTCTTTCTACAGCCCAAGTTTTTACCCCTTCTAGTGCTTCCTCTATTTCCTCATCTGTAGCCCCATATAAATCCATCCAGAACCAAAAATGTAGTCCTGAATATTCATCATATTCTATATCACTAATCCTATTGGGATAATTATCTTTTAGTTTAGAGTACAGATCCCCCTCTAGGGAATTGGATTCTAAAAATATATTATAATTTTCCATTTTAAATTCTGAAAAATCCTCTATATTATTATTATAAAATACATCTAAATAAAGATCCCCAGCCTCTTCAGTTATAAAAGCATTAGGAGAAGGATATCCATCTAAATCCCATTTATCTGTATAATTTTGTATAATCCCTACAATTTCAAATTCTCTTTTTAGTATGACTTTTTGATTGGTTAATAGCCCCGTCTCCCTTATAAGATCTGGGTCACTATCTCCTCCTTGAGGATAGTAAAAAAGATAATCATTGGAAACTACTATAGTAGTATCTCCTACTTTTTCAAAAGGAGTTTCATGATGTTGTAAATAATCTGGATATATCCCCTCTTCATAAAATTTTTTATTTAATTCCATAATATAGGGACCTGTGTCTTCAAAAACAGTTTCAATTACAATATCTACACTTACTTTTTGACCTATTTCCAATTCCATACCCATATTGCTCATTTGTTGTAGTTCTATCATTATTTCATTATCTTTTTCAGGGTATCGTCCTTTATAAAGGGAAAATCTTCCCATTTCTAATAATTCCTCATTAAAAGTACCTACAAGTCCTACTTTGTCTGAATATCCAAGCATATTACTTAAACCAATTTTATCTATATCTTCTTCTTTTTGTAACCTTTCTAGTGTGTCCTTATCTCCATCCAAATAGGCTGCATGCCAACTTCCATATAAATCAAATTGTTGTTCTGCCTTTGTCTTATCTACACTAGCTTGAAATGTTGTAGAAACCACTATAAATACAAAGGCAAGTATTATGACTATTTTTATGAGAAGAGTATCTTTTTGCCTCCCCTTCAAACCTGTTTTCGCAATATCTTTTATTTTCATATCCGTAACCTTCCTTTTTTATAGTGTGTTTAAGGGCTGAGACTATCCTCAATAGAAAAAATTCTGCCATTGGAAATTGTAACAATTCTATCTGCCTCTTTTGCAATATCCATATCATGGGTCACCAATATTATGGTTTGACCAAATTTTTCTGCAGAGTGTTTCATAAGTTTTAAAACCTCTTGACCAGTGTTTTCATCTAAATTCCCCGTTGGCTCATCAGCTAAAACTATGGCAGGTTTAGACACTAGGGCTCTAGCTATGGCTACTCTCTGCCTTTCCCCACCAGATAATTCATCTGGATAATAATTAAGTTTATCC
>JAAZMA010000078.1 GCA_012799055.1 Tissierellia bacterium | reverse complement strand
TCGTCATGAACTTTTTCCACTGTAGCCCCTCCCTTTAATGTAGTTATAGGTCTTGATTGTAATATATACAATTCTTTAGTCTCTTTATCAAAGCCCCATTCTATATCTTGGTGACTTCCGTACATTTCTTCTATTTTTAATCCATAATCCCCCAATAAAATAATTTCCTCGTCACTTAAACATTGTTTATTTATTTTATCATGCCCAATATAATCCCCTACATTTATTTCCACTGTACCTACTCCTGTGTCTTTTTTAACTATCATTACTGTTTTTTCTGCTATATGTTTCTCTATTATTTCTTTATTTTTCTTGTTTACTATATATTCATCTGGAGTAACAGCACCTGATACTACTGCTTCTCCTAAGCCCCAACTGGCATTAATCATTATTTCCTCTGTATTATTATTGATAGGATTTGCAGTAAACATAACTCCAGATTTTTCACTGTTAATCATCTTTTGTATAACAACAGAAATACTTACTTCAAAATGATCAAATCCTTGAATCTCTCTATAGTATATAGCTCTAGAAGTCCAAAGTGAAGCCCAACATTTTCTAACATGGTTTAGTAACTCATTAGCACCCTTTATATGAAGATATGTGTCCTGCTGTCCCGCAAAGGATGCTTCTGGCAAGTCTTCTGCTGTGGCAGATGATCTAACTGCTACTTCTGAATTTTCAATTCCAATTTTCTCATTTAATTTTCCATAAGCTAATACTATCTCTTCCGCCAATTCCTGTGGAATTTCTGTAGTATTGATTAAATTTTGAATTTCCGTGCTAGCCTTTTGTAATTCAATGGAATCTTCAATATTTAAATTGTTAATTCTTTCTTTAATCTTTTCATTTAAATTTGCTTTTTTAATAAAATGGATATACCCTCCAGCAGTTACACAAAATCCTGGTGGCACATCTAATCCTCTCTGGGTAAGTTCACCTAAATTAGCTCCTTTTCCACCTACAATAGGTATATCATTTTTGTCAATTTCTTCAAACCATTTGATATATTGTAGATTTACCATTAAATATACCTCCTACTTTCTATTTTTTATATATATATTATAGCACATATTAATATATATGCTATACTTTTTATTAAAAATTTTAATTTTTTTATAAAAGTATAAGTTTTTTAAATAAATTCCAAATAAAGTTCATTATTAAAATTATTCATAAAAAAATCCCGTAATCATACGGGATTAAAAAATATCACAATTACAAAATAGTACCACTAATAATAAGAAAAAGAATAATAAGGAATCGTCATTCCTGTTAAACCAACATTCATTATTAAAAAGTACCACTAAAAGTAGGAAGAAAAACAATAATTCGTCATTCATCCCATTAAATAAACCTCCAATTCCACAACCTTTTCTGCTAGAAATATTAGTATTCTCTACCATAAAGATACCTCCTTGATAATTTATTACTCATTTTATATTATGAATTTAATATAAAAAATGTGATAAAAAAAACACAGTAGTTTTCCTACTGTGTTTAAAATATACCGCCAAATATAAATATTAGTATAATCAAGAAAAATATATTATTGTCAAATATCCCATCAAAGAACCCCTTTTTTCCATCTCCACAACTACATAATAGTAGTAAAATCAAAAATATAAATATTATATTTCCTCCAAAACCTTTTGACAAACTTTCTAATAATCCATCCACCATTTTAAAACCTCCCAAAAAATTCATTTATTATATATTATTCATAATAAATTTTTTGGTTACAGTTCTTTTTTTAATTCCATAATAGATTTAGTGGAGATATTAGCTTCATTAATGTCTAAAAGTTTTATGGCCTTATCTAAATCCTCAGGTTCTTTTACTTCTATTTCCATATAAGGATATGGATAAATATTTTTATCCCATATATCTAAATCGAAGCGAATATTTTCATACAAATAAGATTTTCTGTACTTTTTACCATCCTCTACTACTTCATAGCCTAAATTTTCTAATATATAGACCATAGACTCAATATTATCTATTTTAGTAGTAGTTTCTATGTTTTCCCTGAGAGATTTTTTACCTATATTTTCTTTTAATGTTAATTTAATATCTGTTTTATTGCTTATTAAATTTTTAACCTCTCTTATTCTTAAATAAGTATTTGTATCTAATTTCCTAGAAGGTTCCTTGGTATCAAAAATAATATTTCTTTGATATTCCTCAGATATTAATTTGGCGTTTAATTTTATTAATTTGTTCTCCATATCTTTTAAATCTACATTTAGTACTTTTACTTCTATTTCTTTAGACATTAGCCTCTATAAGCCTCTTCATCTAAAATAATTGTAACATCATGATGAAGTAAAAGCATGGATGCAGGTAATTTTGTAGTTATTTTCTCAGCCTTTAATAATTCTTTTATAACAGGTGCTTTCTTTTTCCCATTAGCTAATAGTATTATTTTTTTAGCTTTCATTATTGAACCAATTCCCATAGTTATTGCAGTTTTAGGAACTTCATCTATGGAGTCAAAAAATCTAGAATTAGCTTCAATTGTAGACTCAGTCAATCCCACTATAGATGTACCTACATTTAATTCTTCATCTGGTTCATTAAAAGCTATGTGTCCATTTTCACCAATTCCCAATATTTGAAGGTCTATACCACCTTTTTCCTCTATTAACTTATCATATTTCTTACAATACTCTTCTGGATTTTCTGCTTGACCATCAGGAATAAAAGTATTATTCATATCAATATTAATATGATTAAAAAGAATGTCCTTCATAAAATAATGATAGGAATTAGGATGTTCTTCTTCTATTCCCACATATTCATCTAAATTAAATGTAGTAACTTTTGAGAAATCTAAACCTTCTTCTTTGTGCAATCTTATTAATTCCTTATACATTCCTTCTGGTGTACTACCAGTTGCTAATCCCAATACTAATTTAGGATTTTTTTCAATTTCCTCTCTAACTAAATTTGCAGCTACTTTGCTTAAATCTTCATAATTCTTTTCTACAACTATTTTCATCATTAATTCCTCCTATAGTATTTTTTTTGGTTTGAAATTTATATAATCTGATGAAACACAGTAAAACTGTATTCCACAGATATTGCCTTCCTTAATGAACCTATGGCCTTCTCCATGTAAATGCCCATATATACAAATATCTACATTGTATTTTATCATTATATCTACAAATCTATTCGCTGTAGAATCCATATTAAAAGGTGGATAGTGAATCATTACTATTTTTTTCTCCACATTATCTCCTAGAGAAGACAATGATAATTCTAGTCTATGAATTTCTCTATTAAATATTTTTTTATCTTGTTCATTAAAACCTTCTACATCTTCAGCTATCCAACCTCTCGTTCCACTAATACCTACATTTTCATAAATATAATGATTATTTTGTATAAAAGATATGGTGTTTAAATTTAATGCCTCTAGTTTTTTAGGCCCTGACCACCAATAATCGTGATTTCCCTTAGTAATAATTTTTTTCCCAGGTAATTCATCTATTCTCTTTAAATCATAATAAGCTTCATTAATTTTTAATGCCCAGGAAATATCTCCAGGCAGTAATACCAAATCTTCTTCTTTTATTATTTTTTTCCAATTATTAAAAATCTGTTCTTCATGATTTAACCAATTAGTTCCAAATATGTCCATTGGCTTCTCTTTGAAATAATCTAGATGTAAATCTCCAATTCCATATATCAAATACATCACTCCTATTAAACTTAAGGTTTAACTATAAGGTAAAAATGGCTTATTACTCAGTTTCTGTCCCTTAATGTGATAGATTAACTA
The DNA here is from genome assembly GCA_012799055.1 of Tissierellia bacterium. GTDB lineage: Bacteria > Bacillota > Clostridia > Tissierellales > Tepidimicrobiaceae > JAAZMA01. The sequence goes on along the minus strand of JAAZMA010000078.1, from coordinate 7,029 downwards.
AATTATACTTTAATTCTAGATCATTTAGTATTTTTTCTTCTCTACGGTGACAAGTAAATAATATTATTTGTTTGTCTTTGGCTATTTCACTTAAATATTCTAATATGTTTTTTAATCTTTCATCATCATATTGAATAAAACAATCATCCAACACAAGGGGTAAGGATTCCCCCTTCATTGAAGATATAATACTAAATCTTAAGGCAAAATATAATTGGTCAATAGTTCCACCACTTAAAGAATCTACAGGAATTATTTCTTTTGTATTAGGATTTTCTATGGAAATATTTAAGTCTTCATCTATTTTTACCTCATTATATTTACCTTCTGAAACAATACTTATAATTTCACTTACATCCTTATTAATACTTGGTGCAAATTGTTGATGTAGTTCATTAGATATATTTTCAATAGTTTCTTTAGCTATATTTATAGATTTAATTTGATTTTCATAATTAACAATTTCATTTTTCAATCTTTCTATTTCTTCTTCTGTAACTATAATTTGTTTTATATATTGATTTAAATTGTCTATCCTTTCCTCAAAACGTGCATGTAAGTCTAAATAGTGTTGTAAATTAGACTTCCTATTTTCCAAATCCTGAGTCAATTCTAATTTACTTATAGTGTCCAATTCTATTAAGTCATTGTTATCTAAGAATTTTATACCTTCCTTAATTTCTTCCAATGTATAATCACCTAATATTCTCTTTAAAATCTCCTCCTGATTTTTCTTCTCTTTTAATAATTCATCATATTTTTTCTTCTTATCTAATCCTAGTTTAAAATCTTCTAAATTACTGGAATTGTTTTTTTCTAGCATTGCATTTAATTCCAAATTATAATTCTGTATTTCTTTTTCTTTAGCTTTTAAACTTAATATACTGTTTTCAATTTTCTCTTTTGTTTTTTCTATTTCTTCTTCCTTAATTTGTATACTTCTATGTTTAAAATAAATATCTTCTTTTAGTCTTTTTAATTCTAATTTTGAAGAACAGCTGTATTTTAATAATATATTTTTTTGTAAGTTTTCTATATATATTATTCTTTCATTTTTTTCTTTTTCTTTTGCTTCTAGCTCCTTAATCTTTTCTTTTATTGCTTTAACTTTAGATAAATAATTTTTGGAAGAATTTCTAAATAAAAAAGCAATAATACCAAAACCTAGTGGAAATAGAAAGAAAAATTTGTTTATGAATACTAAGCCTATAGAAACTATAGCCAGTACTAAAAATGTATTCATAAATTTTTTAATAGTATTTTCTTTTCCTGTTTTATCCCTTAATTCTGAATTTAAAATGTCTAGTTTGTTCTCATCTCTATTTAAAATAATGATGTTTTTTTCTTCATCTATTTCTTCTAAAGTATCTAAATCCCTATATAGTTCTTCAGCATTAATACCATCTATTATATTTTCTTCTACTTCCAACTCTATAGTCTTTAATCTATTTTCTAAAACATTAATATTATTTTTAAGTTCTTCAATTTCCTTATTTATATATTCTATATCTTTTTCTAATTTCACTGCTAATGCATAATCTTCAAAAGATAAATTAGCATATTTTTTTAAATTGATAATTTCCCTGTTTATATTCCCTAATTGAGATTTTATATTAATCCCTTCTTCATAAGTCTTTTTCTTATCTAGTATTTCTAGCTGTTCCAATTTGTTGTTTAATTCCTCTAGTTTTTCCTCTTCCCTTTTAATTTTTTTCTTTAGTTCTAAAGAAGCAGAAATTTGCTGATTGTATTCTTCTTTTTTTTCTAAAAGACTTTTTCTTTCCTCTATTAAATTATTTAGATTAGATATTGCCCTTCCATAGGGCTTAGTATATGCTCTTTCAGTACCTATATTTTCTAGTTTTTTATCTAATTCACCAATGGCATTTTTAACTGATATATCCTGATCTAAACTGGTACTAATATTTGCCAATTTGTCTTTAAACTCTTTAGATAGATCTGTATCTATTTTGCTTTCCAATTGTTTAATAGAAATAGTATTATTGTAAACCATATTGTTAAAATTAAAAAAATAGAGTCCTGGTAAATTGTCCTTTAATTTTTCTCCCATATCTATTTCCTTTGTTATGTCAATTCCAGTTAAATCATCATAAACCTTTACTTGACCTTTCTCAAAATTCCTCTCTATTCTATAATCTTTTCCAAATTGAGACAATTTAATAATTCCACTATAGTCTTGTCCATTCCAAGGTCTGTATTTTTCCAATTCTTTTGAATAATTTCTAATTTTCGCATAGGGTTTTAAAAAACCATAAAACATGCCATCTATAAAATTATGTATAGTGGTCTTTCCCGATTCATTTTTTCCATAAATAATATTTAAGCCTTCTTCCAAAGAAATAATTTTATTTTGAAATTTTCCAAAGGAAATAAGATTTAATTCTTTTAATATCATAAATCCACCTTTCCTTTCATTAAAACCTCAAGACCTATATACATGGCATCTTTTATAATCCTATCTTCTAAATTTTTGCTTTTCATTTCTTTTATAAAATAACCTATTATATTGTCTTTGTTTTCTTTTTCTAATTTTTCCAAATCATAGTCTAAAATTGTATTGTCAATTACTTCAATATAATAAAAATCATTTTCTACAATTCTAATTAAATCATCTATATCTAAATTTATATCCCTATCTATTGTTCCATTTAATATAATTTTATAAAAATTTTCATTTAAATTTTTTCCCTCATCACATTTCTTTATGGAATTTAAAATATCAGTATAACTCATGTTTTCATTTATCTCTATATTTTTTTCTAAAAACATTCTTTGACTAAAGGGTAGAAACTGGATTTCTGTATTTTCCTTAGATACTTTGCCTTGAATTATGCCATGTTCTCCTATTTCCCCAAAATTTAATGGTTCTGGACTACCACAATAAGCCATTTTGTTTGAAAAAATTTCGGGCTTGTGTATATGACCAAGTGCTATATAATTAAAGCCTAAACTACTTATATAATTTTTATCTAAGGGAAGATATTTACTATTTTTATTAAAAACATCTCCATGAATTACAAGTATATTGATTTTTTCTTCATTAAGTCCTTGAAAATCTTCAAAGACATTTTTATTGTTTTCAGCCACATCCCAACTATAACCATATACACATACATTTTTATCTTCAAAAATTTTACTATTTAAACCTTTATTATTAAATATACTTATATTTTCTGGCCATTCTATCATATGGTATAGAGAGTTTTTGTTTAATGTATCATGATTACCTGCTGTTATTATTATGTTTACATTTTTAGCTCTTTCTAAAATTTCTTTAACCCTTTTCATATCTCCTAAAGTGAAATATTTCTCCTCAAATAAATCCCCAGCAATAAATAAAAAATCAACCCTATCTTCTATAGCTTTGTTCACAATTCTTTCAAAGGTAGTCCATATTTCAGTTCTCCTTCTACTAGCAATCACTCTTGAAAAAAACAAATTTTCAAATTGTAAACCTAAATGCAAATCCCCTGTATGTATGAATTTAATCATAAAATCCTACCTCCATAAAATTCCCATATTAAGATTATAACATATATATCTTAGTTAAAAAACATACAACCCTATGTGAAAACGTTTTTAATTTAAATTTCACATAGGGTTTATATTATTTTTTCTTTAATATTACAGTCATAATATTGTCTTGGCCTTTTTGTACATCTCCTTCTGATTTTTCTAAGGATTCTATTCTTCCCATATTATTAATAATTACAGGTGATACTAAAGATTTCCCTTTCTCTTTAAGAAATTCTAAATCCGCCTCTAAAATCACATCTCCTTTTTCTACTTTGTCCATTAGGCTTACATGTTGAGTAAATCCTTCTCCCTTTAATTTTATTGTATCTAATCCTATATGTATGAGTAATTCAATGCCTTCTTTAGACCTAATTACCAAACAATGATTAGCCTTATAAGTGCTAGTGATTTCTCCATCAAAGGGTGCTATTACCTTTCCATCTGTTAATTCAATTGCAATACCATCTCCTAGATTTTTTTCAGAGAAACCTTTATCATTTATTTCATCTAAAGGAATGATTTTGCCAGTCATAGGAGATAAAATTTCAATAGGTTTATTTTTTTTAAAGAAATTTAGCACAAAACCACCTCTTCCTAGTTTAGTATAATTATTATACCATAAATTTCAATTATAAAATCTGTTAATTAAATATTTAACAATCCATTGTAAAATTCTCTATATTTCTATTAAATTCATATGTAAATTTTTTTCATTACATATTTCTATATATCTTTTTAATATTTCTTCATACTTCAATTCCACTGTCCAATTATCTAAAATCAACACTCCATCAGTATTGTAAATTGTACTTACAATATAATAGCCTATAGCATACAAATTAAGCTTTTTTAATTTTTTATTATAGGGTATATTTTTTTTAATATCTAAAATTATATTGTTTAATAATTCAAATTCATCCTTTATTAATAATAAACTTCTATTACTTAAAGTACCTGCAGGGTCATCAATTTTTAGAATGTTCCCATGTTGAACTAAGGCTGCCAAGCCTTCTTCTAATATTTTTCCTATTATTTCATAAATTTTGCCATATTTATTGAAAAATGTTTTAAAAGAAAAACATATCCTATTTTTATATGAAATATTTCTACAATGATATAATTCATGACTAAGGATTTTAATTAATTCTTCTAAATTATTCATATACATTCCATAATTAATATATATTTTATTTCTGGAAACAGTAAAACCACCATCTTCCCCTCCAAAATAAAGATAAATTTTACACTTAATTTTCATCTCTTTGGGAATAATTTTGTAATTTTTTTCTAGTGCTTTTTCTATTATATATTTTTCTTGTGTTTTTATTTTTTTAATATCTTTCTCTATGAAATCTAAATTCTTTTTAAACTTATAGAATCCATACTCATCTTTATATTCACTATTAAATATAATTTTTTCTATTTCTTCTCTAATATTAATATTCCTTCCCTTACTTCTTTCCTGCTCTAAGAAACCTTTCATTCCATTTGTTTTAATTAACATTTTAAATTGTTCCTTGTTGAAATAATTATTTCTAAAAAATTCAATTAAAGGAATTATACTATCTATATTAATTTTCAAAATATCCCCCCATTTCTAAAGATGTATATTAATATATACTATCAATAGAAATAGGGTATGATAAAATTATATGAATTCCATTATTATTTCCTCTGTAGTGTTAAGCCATTTTTTGAAATCTTTCATCTGGCTCATAGCTTCATAATAACCTTGCTTATAGAGTCTATTTAATTTATCTTTATCCTTCTCTAATCTATCCACATCTAATGGAGCAATAGGTCTAAATACATATACAAAACCTTCCTCTTCTAAAACACTAATTTTTTCTAAAGTTACATTATATTTAATATGTCTAGACTCTATAGCATTTAATACTTTAGGATACTTCTTTAGAGAATGTTTTGCAATTGGTCCTATTATTTGTGGTTCTTTACGATAATCTGAATTTCTAGTAAGGACCACTACATTGAATTTATTTCCATCTTCTAAAGATTTATCTATGGGAATAGAGTCAGAAATTCCACCATCAAAGTATAATTTACCATTAATTTCTACCGGCTCAGAGATAATTGGCAAACTACTGGAGGCCCTTAAAACTTTATTCATAAATTCTATTCCTCCAAATTGAGATTTTTCAAAATATACAGGCTGACCTGTTTCACAATCTGTAACACATACTTTAAAAATGGTTTCTGAATTTACAAAAGTAGCATAATCAAAAGGTACTAATTCATTTGGCAATTTATCAAATAAAAAATCCATATTAAAATAACTTTTTTCTACAATTAAATGTTTAAAACCTGAAAAATCTTCATGATTAGCATAATCTACAAATACTTTTTTATTTCTTTCCCTTTGCTTAGCTACAAAATTAGCCCCATTATTAGCTCCTGCCGATACTCCTATTACATATGGAAATTCTATATTTTCGTCCATAAAGGCTGCCAGGACTCCAGATGTATAAGCCCCTCTCATCCCTCCCCCTTCTAGGATAAGACCAGTTTTATTATCCATAATAATCACCCCTTGAATAAATTTCTAATTTCCCCTGTCAACCCTTATATATATTGTACACCTATTTAGGATATTTTGCATAGAATAATTTAAGGAGGTTTTATATTATGAATTATAATTTTAAAGAAACTGCATTTGCAAAAATAATAGGTGGAAATTTAGCACCTAATTTATATGGCAATATATTTTTTGATGATGTACCAGGAGGTACTGAAGTTTATGTGGAAGTCTGGGGTCTTCCCCTATATGAACCTGCAAATAATGGGAAAAGTCCCATAGGCCCCTTTGGTTTTCACATACATAGTATAGGTGTATGCGAAATAAAAGATCCTGAAAACCCATTTGAATCTGCAGGAGGACATTATAATCCTACAGAGCAACCCCATGGAAACCATGCTGGAGATTTTCCTGTAATATTTTCAAATAATGGCTATGCTAGAATGAGCTTTTTTACTGATAAGTTTAAACCTAGGGATATTATAGGAAAATCAGTAATAATTCATCAGAATCCTGATGATTATAGGACACAGCCTGCTGGGAATGCTGGGAAGAGGATGGCTTGTGGAGTTATATATAGGCTTTATTGAATAGGAAACAATCCATATTTAGTGTGTAGAGCAAAAAAAGAACCCTCTGAATATGGGTTCTTTTTACACTACCTTTTACACTACCTATTTTATTGATTTTAGCCTTGCTATATCATTCCAATTCTTTGATGTAACTATTTCCTAGTTATAATATTATATCATAATTAAAATATAGTCAGGCAATTAATTGTTTTATTTTACATTTTCAATAGTTCCATCCTTTATTCTCCACACATGATCTGAGGCCTCTGCAATTTCCATATCGTGGGTTACTATAATAACGCAAAAGCCTTGTTCATGGGCTAACTGCTTTAATATATCTATAATTCTATCGCTATTTTCATCATCTAAATTTCCTGTAGGTTCATC
>JAAZMA010000027.1 GCA_012799055.1 Tissierellia bacterium | reverse complement strand
TTTGCTCCTGCACCTATTATTACATTGTCCTCCACAGTAGGATGACGTTTCACATTTGGTTCTCCCCCTATACCTCCTAATGTAACCCCATGAAACATAGTGACATTATCTCCTATTTCAGCAGTCTCACCTATAACAACACCCATACCATGGTCAATAAATAAGTTTCTCCCTATTTTTGCACCAGGATGTATTTCAATTCCCGTCTTTTTTCTAGCTTTTTGAGAAATCATCCTAGCTAAGGTATATCTTTTTTTATTATAGTGTTTATGGGCCCATCTATGATAAATTAATGCCTTTAGGCATGGATAGCAAAATATAGTCTCAAATAAAGATTTAGCTGCAGGGTCCTTTTCTAAAATATTTTTAGCTTCTCTTATTATAAATTTTAACATAATATCACACTCCATTAAATAATTCAGTAGATAAATACCTTTCTCCTGTATCTGGCAGAATTGTAACAACTTTTTTCCCCTTACCTAGCTTTTCTGCTATTTTCAAAGCAGCTGCCATATTTGCACCTGAAGATATACCACAAAGTATACCTTCATATTTTCCTAAGTTTTTAGCATGTAAATAGGCTTCTTCTTCCTTTATTTTAATTATTTCATCTATTAAATTCCTATCTAATATATTTGGTATAAAATTAGCTCCTATACCCTGTATACCATGAGAACTTGCTTTGCCACTAGATAAAAGTGGTGATTTTTCAGGTTCCACTGCCACTATTAATGTATTTGGATTTATTTCCTTTAATCTTTTTCCTACTCCTGTTATGGTGCCCCCTGTTCCAACTCCAGCAACAAAAGCATCTACTTTGCCATCTACATTATCCAGTATTTCTGCAGCTGTAGTTTCGTAATGGGCTAATACATTGTTAATATTTTCAAATTGCCTTGGTATAAAGTAACCATTTTCTTTGGCTAATTCCTCAGCTAGTTCTACAGAATCAGCCATACCATATTTGCCATCTGTCAATAGAAGCTCAGCTCCAAAGCCTTCCATAAGCTTTCTTCTCTCAATGCTCATGGTATCAGGCATTACTATTATTACCTTATAACCCTTTGCAGCTCCTATCATAGATAAAGCAATACCCATATTGCCACTAGTAGCTTCAATTATGGTTCCTCCTTTTTTCAATAGTCCTTCCCTTTCTCCTGCTTCAATCATATATAGTGCTGCCCTATCTTTGATACTTCCTCCTGGATTAAAAGATTCTAATTTAACAAATATTTCTCCCATATACTCCCTATTTGTATAATTTATTTTCACCAATGGAGTTTTCCCAATTGTTTCATATATATAATCCCATTTCATTAAAATACCTCCTTTTATAATAAAAAAACCTTTGCCTACAGTATATATAAATATACAGAGGCGAAGGTTTATCTTCGCGGTTCCACCCTGCTTAGGACATAGTCCTATCTTTATTCAGGTACTAATATACCCTAGTTCTGTAACGGGAACAACCGTCTTAGTCTACTGGATTTCAACTAGAAGCTCATTGGTGCACTTCAAATATATTTTTTATAGATTTCTCTCACCAGTGAAACCCTCTCTGAAATAAAAAATATATTTTACTTTACCAAATCATAGCTTTAAATTGACATATGATATATTATTATATTCTAATATAACATAATTGTCAATAATAGTAAAGAAATATAAAATTTTATTTTTCTATTGCCATTAATGATAAAATTGTATATATATAAGCAGTAGGATTATTGTTAATATCTTGACCAAAAACTTTTAATACATCCTTATATTTATTATATAAATTCTCATCTTGAACAATACTATATAATTTAGCTAAATTTAAGAGAGAAATTCCATTTCCAGAAGGAATAGCCCCATCGTATATATCCTTTGGTCTTAGTATAAGTTTTTCTGAAATATCACTATAATAATATAATCCACCATTTTCATCATCCCAAAATAGTTTCAACATTTCTTCATTTAGTTTTTTTCCTATTCCTAAATATACCTCCTCTTTAGTTACCTCATATAGTTTAAGTAGTCCAAATATAAAAAATGCATAATCTTCTAAAAACCCATAATTATAAGATTCCCCATTAATATGGGTAGACAATAAATTACCATCTTTATCTATGGAATTTGCAATTATAAAATCAGCTGTTCCTTTAGCATTATTTATATAAGTCTCATTACTAAAAACTTTTCCCCCATAAGCCAAAGCCCCTATAATTAAACCATTCCATGATGTGAGTATTTTCTCATCCCGATGAGGTTTAATTCTCTTATCTCTATACTGAAAAACTTTGTCCCTTATACTTTCTAGTTTTGCCTTATCTATATGATTTATATTATTTAAATCTTTATCTATTAGATTTGGAATACTTTTTCCTTCAAAATTACCCTCTTCACTTATATCATAATAATTACAATAAAACTCTCCGTATTCATCTCCTAGTAAATCTATTATTTCTTCTTTAGTAAATATATAAAATTTCCCCTCTTCTCCTTCAGTTTCTGCATCTAATGCAGAATAAAAACCACCTTCTTTGGAGGCTAAATCTCTAATTACAAACTCAAATATCTTCTCCGTAATTTCTTTGTATAGAGGATTCTTTGTTTTTTCATAGGCCATGGTATAGGTTATTCCAAGAAGTGCATTATCATAAAGCATTTTCTCAAAATGAGGAACTAGCCATTTTTCATCTACAGAATATCTATAAAATCCAAAACCTACATGGTCAAATATACCTCCTTTATACATTTTCTCTAAAGTGAATTTAGCCATTTCCATGGCATTATCATCCCTTGCTCTTTCTCCATATTCTAATAAAAACATTATATATTGAGGCAAAGGAAATTTAGGTCTATAGGAAAAGCCACCATTGTGTTTATCATAAACATTTTTCAATTGATTTTTTGCATCAATTAATATATTTTCATCTATTTTTCCTACATCATGTGAATTATACATTCTATCTACTTCAGCTAAAATTCTATTACTTTCTCCTATGATTCTATCCTTATCTTCTTTCCAAGCATCTTTTATACTATTTAATAAATCTACTAAACCAATCATCCTATTTTTTGTTTCTTTGGGAAAATAGGTTCCTGCAAAAAATGGCTTTTTTTCAGGAGTTAATATTAAAGTTAGAGGCCAACCTGCTGAACCTGTCATAGCTTCAGCAAAAGTAATATAAACTTTGTCTAAATCTGGTCTTTCTTCCCTATCTACCTTAATGGGAATATAATAGCTATTCAATATATTTGCTACTTCTTTATCCTGGAAAGATTCTCTATTCATATTGTGACACCATCTACAAGTAGAATACCCTATGGATAAAAATATTGGTTTGTTTTCAACCTTAGCCTTTTCTAATGCTTCCTCCCCCCAAGGATACCAATTAACTGGGTTTTCTTTATGCTGTAAAAGATATGGTGATTTTTCTTTAACTAATCTATTCAAAATATCAACGTCCTTCCTATTCTTATTATATTTATTTTACCCATTGTAAATATCAATATTCTAAAAACAAAAAACTGATAGATTAAACTATCAGTTATAAAACATATTATAATATCTAGAAATCCTATCATCTATATCTTCTAAACTAATATATCTAGCTTCTCTTATGGTTTCCTTACTATCTATAAATAGTAAAATACCAGGTATAGTGAAAATATTATGTTTTCTTGCAATTTTTAAAGAATCATCTACTTTTACTTCTACTGCTTTAATCTTAGGATATTTTTTGAGAATTTCCAATACCTTAGGTTTCATATCTACACAGATACTACAAGTTTCATTGCCAAAATAAACTAATAACATTTCTTCTTCATTTATTAACTTGTCTAGTACTTCATTGGAATTTACAATCTTCATATATTCATCTCCTTTAATTAATTCTATAATAAAAGTACAAAGGACAGCCTAGGCTATCCTTATACAAATTCTTTCATTAATTTTTCTGCATCTAGTGGATTAAGTTTCCTATCTACTAAAGGTGCTCCATTTTTAATGAAATCAAA
>JAAZMA010000313.1 GCA_012799055.1 Tissierellia bacterium | reverse complement strand
CCTCCTTAAATTTTATTTTAAATTTAAAGAGCTATTCTTAATCTATTCATATTGAGCCTCCTAGAAAAAATTTATAAACTATATAGTCATTTTATCATGATTTGTTTGAACTTACAATGTACCTAAATATTAGAAAATGTTTAAATGCTCCTTCCTAAATCTTTTTATAAATACTTTTTTACCTCAACAGGATACAGAATTTTATCTCCTCTTAAAAAATCATTTTTATCTATCCATAATGCCCTTCCTATAGCTCCATTTTCATCTAATTTCATTTCCTGCTTTTTATAAAACTCTTCAGGCAATTCTACCTCATATAAGAGTATTATTTCATGTTTCTTTTCTCCCTCGAATTTAAATATATTCTCTATTTTTCCTAAATACTTTGATGATATTATTTTGGCATTTAATTCTTCCAAGAACTCCCTTTTCAACGTTTCCTCACTATTCTCCCAAAATTCCACTCCACCACCAGGAAATCTATAAAATTCAGTGTTTGCTACTGCATCAATAGCCTCTGTTACTAATATTTCATTACCCCTTCTAGCTAATCCCAATGCAGTAACCCTTATATATGGTTTTGATGCCCTATTGCCACAACACAGTATTTCTGTATGGAAAAATCTTTCTTGAAATTCCGTTAACACCTCTATATCAGTTTCACTATAACTATTTAATCTTTTGGCAACTACTAATTTGTCCTCATTATCATCTTTCCTTTTTATAATAGCTATAACTCTACCTTTAAACTTTTCAATAGGTTCAAATTCACCTAATACATAAGCATCTATTTCCTTTCCATCTGATGCCTTAGTGCCTGGAATATAGCCATAATTAATAGGATAGAAATAATTGTATTCTGGATGTTTAGAACCTATAGGTCTATTAATTATTACATCTACAATAGTTCCTAGATATTCCTTCATTATATCCCCTCTTTTTTAACTGATTTTAAAATTCCCTAGCCAAACTCCCAAGTTCATTCCCCGTAAGTCTACAGATATTATGAATAAATCTTTTAAATAAAGACTAAGACGTCCTAAAAATGTGGAGAAATTGTGGAAAAATAGTGTAAAGCCTACTGGCTCATTATTATATTCTCCGATTATTATTTTTGCAGCATTTTGTTTAAATATAGATTTCCACAAAATATCCTCTGTAACCACTACCTCATGAGATAATTTTTCATATTCTGCTAAACCTCTTATAAATTTTAAATTAGCTCATTGTCTTTTTCTTCTGCAAATCTTATGGTAAAGCCTTTTATTTTAGTTTCTACAAGCATTTTTATCACCTGCTTTGAATTATTATGGATATTTTCCCTTAATTATATAATAAGAAGAGGATTATGCCAACAAAAAACCGGTACTAATATACAATAAGTTAGTACCGATTCTGGATATTTATATCTACTTCTTCTTTCTCTTAATATAATCTTTTTCAATTCTTTCTTTCCAATCCTCATCAATGGATTTATTTGCTCTAAAATTACTAATTGTTTCACCTATTACATCATAATTCAGTGCTGTACCTTCACTATCTGCATGATAATTAGCGGCTCTATCTTCACTTATTCCAACTTTTCTTGCTGTAGCTATGGCATCGATATTTGCACCTAGGAAAATAAATTCCCAATTGTATTCTTTCTTTTGTTTTTCTATCATCTCACTTATTTTTTCATAGCTATATTCACGACTGGCATTTTCCATTCCATCAGTAATAATTACAAACATAATCTTATTAGCCCTAAATTCTTCTTTTATTTGTTTCTGAGTATTATGGATTTTGTGGATTGTCTTTCCAATGGCATCTAATAAGGCTGTGCAGCCACCTACAAAGTATTCTTTTTCTGTAATGGGGCGGATTTCCTTAATATTAATTCTATCGTGGAGAATTTCATATTCATTATCAAATAGCACCGTTGTAACCATAGCTTCCCCTGCTTCTTTTTGTTGTTTCTTAAGCATTGCATTATAGCCACCTATTGTATCATCTTCTAATCCTGACATAGAACCACTTTTGTCTAGAATAAATACCAATTCAGTTAGATTTCTATCCATTTTAATTCCTCCTTGTACAATATAGTTATAATCAAATTACAGTTTTTCACTGTAATAATTATCAATTCGTTAAATAATAATATAGTCTTCTTTTCTAATCATTAAATACATTTCTTTGGCTTCT
>JAAZMA010000036.1 GCA_012799055.1 Tissierellia bacterium | reverse complement strand
TTTAAGGGTGAAGGGAATTTAAGGGAAAATGGAAGAGAATAACAAGTTAGTGTTTCCAGGGGTTTGAAGGGTGTTTGTGAAAGAGGTTTATTTTGATTGTGAGACGAGTTTGTTTGATGGATACATAAGTTGTCTAAAACAAACAAACTCATCACATCTTTTGAATGCATCGAAACACCACAATTTTATGTAAATAAAGTAGTGGTATAAAAACAGGAGGACCATAGGGAAAAGGTATAAGGAAATGCCTTGGAACTATGGTCTTTTTATTTGAATTACTAATGAGAAAAGAAAATAGACACCAGCCTTAACCCTAGTAAAATCAATAGGTTAGAATAATTAAATGGAAAAGAAAATGTAAAAATAAATGGACTAAATCTCCCTTAATCCTTACTCCTAGTTCCTTAACTCTGCCAGAACTTTATTTTAAAAATCCACCCTAAAATCACTAAATGTAAGGACTTTAAAGTGATAGTTTTAAGGGAAAATGAGAAAAGAGGGGAAAATGGGATAAAACAACAATCCAGTGTTTATGGGGGTTTGAGGGGAATCTATGTGAGGACTTTATTTGAAAAGGGAGGGGACTGCTTTTTAAGTGCACATAGATAGGATTAAGGATTTAGGAAAAAGGGAGATAGGAATTATATCTGTAGGAATAAGGGATTAATTAGTTGTTGTAAAAGTAAAATAAAGTGGTGGTGTTGATAGGGGTAAGGAAGTAGAGAAGCGTTGGAGTAGCAAGGGTTAAGGGAGTTTTAAGAGGCAAGAGAAATGGTTAATAAAGTAAAATAGTGACAGGACTTTATTTAAATTATGTAAGAACTAGGCCCTTTTTTTCTGTTTCTACAAAAATTGGGAAAATGATAGAAGTTGAAAAACTTCAATTTTACTGAATAAAGTAGTATCAATAATAAAATATAGTTTCATGAAAAAAGTTTTGTATTGAATTTTTGATGGGAAATATTATGAAGGACAGGTGTAAGGAAATAAGGATTAAGCCAAAAAGGGAATACATGTAAGGAAAAGTAAGGACATTATTTGTGTTTTAATAGGACTTGGTACTATTTTTTGTTTCTAAAATTAAAATAAATGAATTCTAGAAAATGAAAAACAAGATTTAAGGTGGTAAAGTTGTACTAATAGTTAAATAAAGTAGTGGTATTAATAGGGATAAGGAAGTATTAAAAACAAGGATTATGTAAGGGTTAATAGAATTTATGGGGATAAGGGAAGTGGGTATTTAAGTAAAATTATGAAAGGACTATATTTAAATTATAATAGAACTTGAAGGATTTTTTCTGTTTCCAAAAAGGTGAAATAGTAATTTAGAAAAATAAAAACAAAATTATTGTTGTTAAAGTGGTGTAAATAAAAAAATAATGTTCTGATATTGAAGAGCAGGTATTCCCACCAATGTTAAATAAAAAGTAATAAAACTTTTAATGAATATAGTCTGTTAGTATGTTATATTAATATTAGGAAGTGGAATTATATGGAGAAGAAACTTGTATATAAAATGTAACAACACAGATATCTATAAACATGATGCAGTTTGTGGGACTTATATTGATGGTATTTATTTTTTAAGTAGTATATTTTGTAAATTACATAAGGTTATATAAAAGATGACACAATTTAATTATAAGTTATAACAATAGCATAGTTTTAAATTACTTATGTCTTGTCATAAATATTAAAAATGGAGGTGCATTATGAAAAGAAACAAATACAATTTAGTGATTATTGAGATTTTAATATTGACCGTGATAGCCTTGCTATCATTAACAGGGTGTACCAAACAAGAAAAGTTAAAGGAACTAAAGATTGGGGAATATGTTATGCAAGATACAGAACCAGAAGGAATGTCCTATATATTAATTGAGGAAGACCATAAATTTAAATTTATTAGAAACCTTGCTACGTCATATCTCCCTATGGGAACTTATTCAATTGAAGGCAATGAATTAACGCTTTATGTAGATGAAAATGAATCATATGTATTTACAATAGAAAAAGACCAGTTGATTTTTAAAAGTAGCAATGTTGATATTAGTCAATTTGTTAAAAAAGGAGCAGTCTTTAAATTATCCGAAGATAAGCAAGTTTTTTTATACGATGCCTATGAAGAATTAGTTATAAATTTGAAAGACATGGGCTATACAATAAAAGCAGAAGATGTAGAAAAAAGTATTTTATTAGGTGAGCGAAAATGGCTAACTATTAATGAAAGTGATAATATATCTGTTTATCTTTATGAAAGTAATAAAGAAATGGAAAAGGATGCATCTTATATATCTGATGATGGGTTTAGTTACGATAATGGAAGAGAAGCCATTATGATAGACTGGGTTTCATACCCTTATTTTTTCAAGTCAGAAAATATGATTGTACTTTATGTTGGAGATAATTCAGACATTATTCACTCACTTGAAGAACTGATCGGGCCCCAATTTGCAGGGGAAATAATGTGAGGAGGGATGAAAAGATGGCAAATAAGCGTTTAGTTCTGATAATACTCGGATGGTTAATATTACTGTTAGGAATGTTAATGTTCTTATTTACAAAAGAGACAATATTGATAGTCCAAATTTTTGCTGTATCATGTTGTATCGTATCATTTGTACTTTTTCGGTTAGAAGGATATATTAATAGTTAGTACAAGAAGTGTTAACGTTAAATTTTTATCTTTCAAAGGTAGAAGAGACATGAACACAAATATATGCTTATGATGGCTTTATTATCTTATATAGACTATGTTGGTGAAGAACAAAAAGGTAAGGGGTGATTTGACTTGGTTTGGATATACATATCTATGCTTTTGCTAATACTAGTATTTGGGAGTTATTATAGGTTGACGTCAAAGGCTATTAGAATTTTTGGGTTTGAATTAAGAGGGCTATTATTTTGTTTGCTGGTTCTGATATTTATAATAGGTGAAGTATTTTTACCCATGCCACAATATTATATAAAGCATGGGGCAAAAGTTACAAATGAATTAGGTATAAAGAATGAACTTACACTAAATGAAATTTTAGAACAGGAGACATTAAATGCAGGTATTGAATTTGATGATGGTAGTTTTAAAATTTTAGATAGTCATGGTATGCATTTTAATCATTTGTTTTTATGCTCTTATGAAATAAATCAAAAAGAGGAAGTTCGTATTTTCCATTTGGAAAAAAACATATTTGGGAATATGAAACCTAAGTATCCCTTTAATGGTAATAATATAATTTCGGATAAGAACATAGGTGGTAATTTTTATAATTCATACGTGAAAGATGGAATTTTTGCCGATTATGGTGTAATAGCAGGATTTGCAGATTCTTCATCAGGGATAAGCCATATATTAAACAAATATATAATAGACCAAATTCACCCGATAGGTTATTTTATGTGGGTGGAGATGATGCGAGAGCCATGGAAAGAAGCAATAGTAATTTGGGTTTTATATTTGGGACTTTTTCTAATTATATTTAAGTTTCGGAACAAGAAAGAAGAGCCTTTAAAATTCTATAGCAAATGGGAAAAGGGAGATAAGGTTTTTATAAATTCAAAATTTATTTAAAGGCTCACAATTCAATAGGAATTGTATATTCATTTATAACAAGAAAATTCTAGATTCTTAAAATATAAAAAGAGGGGCATAGAGTGTGCTGACTTCTTAGAATCTATTAATGCAAATCGTGAGGTTAATGAATATGGGTTAAGACTAGAAAAAAATCAGACTAATCTTGATATCGATGGACTTAATTTCAACATTAATGAGTTACCAACCGATTATTATGAGGAGTTTCAAGAACTACACAATGAAATTTTCCCTGATATTTATATTTCTGGAAAAGATGTTATAGAAAGTATTGGGAAGAAACGCTTTGTATACTCTATTATTGAAGATAAAACCTTAATTGCATATAGTGTTTTAAGGCTAGATGGTGATAATGAAAAAGCCATCAAACTATATTTAGATTTAGGATTTTTAATTGAACATGAGAGTAGATGTTATATTGCATAAGATAATGAGAGGTTTATAAGAAATATATTATAACTTCTATTATGGCCAGGTATTGTTACTAAAGAATGAGTAAGGAAGAGGGAGAACATTATGTGTGATATAGTAAGACTTAGTATAAAGGATTTAGATGATTTTCTTGAATCACAATCAATTTATTTTCCAGACGATAATATAAAACGGGAAGATTGGATTGAACTTTTACAAGATGAAAAAACCTTTGTTTATGCTATAAAAGAAAATGAAATTATTAAAGCCAATATTGCCATTTA
>JAAZMA010000349.1 GCA_012799055.1 Tissierellia bacterium | reverse complement strand
TATATAATAATAGGAAAATTAAAATCTATTTAGATGGAGTGATATTGTTAATGAAAAATAAAGCAGTAGTTTTAGGAGCAAATTATTATATTGGTTTAAGCATAATTCGTTGTCTAGGTATTCATGATATACCTGTTGTTGCTGTTGATTATTCTAAGAAAGGGACATATGGATTTTATTCTAAGTATTTGTCAGAAAAATTAATTGGGCCAGATAGTAAGGAGGATCCTGAAGGATTGTTAGATTTTTTGGTAGAGTATGGGAAGAAACAGGATAAACCTCCTGTTTTATATCCTTCTGCCGATGGTTATGCTGAGTTTATTGACAAATATTTACCAACACTTCAAAAATACTATTTAATTAATCAAACGGAACAAGGTCTATTTACAAAGGTAATTAATAAAGACTCCCTTTACTCTTTAGCTAAAGAGCATAATGTTTTATTTCCAGAAACTATTTATATAGATGATGAAGACTATAAAGAGAAAGTGAATTCTATTATAAAATTTCCATGTTTAGTAAAACCAACAGATTCACCTGCTTTTGTTTCTTATTTTAGGAAAAAATTATTTAAGGTTTATAATATGGAAGAACTAGAAGATGCTATAAAAAAGGCTCAGGAAGCCAATTTGGATGTGGTAATTCAAAGGATTATTCCAGGTTTTGATGACCATATGTATACTTTTGATGCATATTTAAATCAAGACTCAAAGGTAACCCACTGGATTACATGTCAAAAATTAAGACAATTCCCTATAAATTTTGGCGCTTCTGTATATACTATTCAAAAGTATGTGCCTGAACTATATGAAATAGGTGCTAAATTTTTAGAAGATATTGGGTTTAAGGGTTTTGCAGAAATAGAATTTAAAAAAGATGCAGATACTGGAAAATATTATTTAATAGAAATAAATGCTAGAACAACAAATTTAAATAGCATGTTATTTAAAGCAGGAATAAATATGCCATATTTAGCTTATTGTGAACTTACAAATGAATTACCAGAACCTTATGCTATAGAAGAAGATACAAATATAGCATTTTGGTATGCATATGAGGATTTTTTTGCAATTAGAAATTATAAAAAAACAAAACAATTAACTGGGAAGGAAATTATTAAAACATTTAACAGACCAAAAGCATATGCAATCTGGGACATGAAGGATCCATTACCTGCATTTGCATTTATTTTTCAAAAGATAAAACGATTATTTAGTAAAATTTTTGTACATTAAGATGATAAATGGATTATTACATTAGGAAGGAGTACACAAGATGAAATTGTCTAAATTACTAGAATCTGTAGAAATAGTTGAATCTCATAAAGAAAAGGATATTGATATAAAAGGCATTGCCTATGATTCAAGAAAAGTAAAGCCTGGAGATTTATTTGTGTGTATAAAAGGCTATAAAACTGATGGGCATAATTATATTTTTCAAGCCATAGAGAATGGTGCAAAAGGAATAATTGTTGAAAATCTAGATATTAGATGGGATATTCCACAATATAGAGTAAAGGATTCCAGAGAAGCTTTATCAGCTTTAAGTTCTACTTTTTATGGCCATCCATCAAAGGATATGAAAGTAATTGGAATAACTGGAACTAATGGAAAGACCTCCACTTCTTTTATGATTAATAGTATTTTAGAGGAGCACAGTTTAAAAACAGGACTTATAGGAACTGTTATGGTTAAATATAACAATTATATAAACCCTTCCATTTTAACTACGCCAGAATCATTAGATCTTCAAAAATTGTTTAATAATATGAAAAAGGAAAATATTTCTCATATTATAATGGAAGTTTCTTCATCAGCATTGGAATTAAAAAGAGTGGCCAATGTCGATTATGATATTGTTAGTTTAAACAATATTAGCAGGGAACATATTGATGTACACGGTTCTTTTGAAGAATACTTTAATACTAAATCCACTTTAATAAAAAATATGAAAAAAGATGGATGGGTTATATTAAATTTAGACTGTCCATATTCTTCCTCATTAGTCAACAAAACAGAAGCTAGTCTTATAAGCTATGGGATAAAAAATAAAGATGGTGTTTTATCTATTAGAGATTTAGATTTATCTACTGGTAGAGGGAAGTTTATAGTTAAACTTAATAAGACTTTGAAGGTGGGGGAAACTATTTATAATCCTCAAAGCTTTAAAATAGAATTGTCAGTACCAGGATATCATTCAGTTTATAATTCTTTAGCAGCTATTGCTATGGGTCTTTTATCTGAAGTTCCCATTCTCACAATGCAAAATGGACTTAAATCATTTAAGGGTGTGGAACGTCGTTTTCAATTTATTTATGACAATGATTTCAAAATAATTGATGATCACTTTGCCAATGTTGGCAATATAGATGCAACAATGAAAACCTTAAGTTTAATGGATTATAAAGACTTTCATTTAGTATATGCAATTAGAGGTAGTCGAGGTGTAGTTACAAATCGTGAGAATGCAGAAGCTATTGCAAAATGGTTAAATAAATTAGGAAAAAATGAAATAATTGCAACTAGTAGTGTTTCTCATGTTATGACTAAAGATAAGGTATTAGATGAAGAATTAATGGTTTTTAAAGAAGTAATGGATAGAGAAAATATTGTTGTCAATTTCTATGATGAATTATCAGATGCCATAAGCCATGTTCAATCTATAACATCTAAAGGTGATATTATATTGTTAGCAGGTTGTCAAGGAATGGATTATGGAGCCCAAATTATTTTAGAGAATTTGTATAAATTGCGACCTAATTTAAATAAAGATAAATTGTTTAAACCACTATCCAATAGGGTAGCTGGAATAGCATAAGGGGGACAAATATGAATGAAAAAGTTATAGGAATAATTGGTGGCATGGGTCCTGAGGCCACTGCTAATTTGTTTATGAAAATAATAAAGGCTACAAAAGTAGATAAAGAACAAGAACATTTTAGGATAATAATTGACAGTAATCCTAAAATACCAGATAGGACTAAAGCAATACTAGAAAATGGAGAGAGTCCAGTAAATGCTATATTAGATACTGCTAAAAATTTAGAAAAGGCAGGAGTTGATTTAGCATGTATACCATGTATAACAGCGCATTATTTCTTTGATGAAATACAAAGTCAGGTATCATATAAAATAATTAATGCATTAGAGGAACTAAATTTATATTTAAAAAATAACTATTCTAATATTAAGAATATAGGAGTTTTGGCTACAACTGGAACTATTAAGGCTAATTTATTTAAAAAATATTTATCAGACTTTAATATTATTTATCCAGATGAACACACCCAATCTAATAAAGTAATGGAAGCCATATATGGAGAAGCAGGCATTAAAAAAGGAAATATAGATAAAGAAAATCTAGACTTACTAGTAGAATCTTCTAGGGAATTAATAGATAATGGTGCAGAATTAATAATTGGTGGATGTACAGAAATTACATTAGTATTGAAATCTCACAATATTAGTAAGCCATTAATAGATCCAATGGATGTAGTGGCCCAAAGTATAGTAAAATAATTTTAAATCTAAATCAAAATCCCTAAAATTCCCTTGAATTATTATTAATGATTTTAGTTAAAATATTAATACAAATTATTTTAAGAGGTGAAAAACATGGGAAAGAAACCACTAGACCCAAATGCCATAAGAGCATTAAATGAAATGAAAATGGAAATAGCAAGGGAATTGGGAGTTACTAATGCTTTTTTAAATAATGAAGAAGCAGATCCTGTAAACAATATTTTTACAGCAGGGCCTGTAGGAGGTCTTATGACTAGAAGATTAGTAGAAATGGGAGAAAGAGAATTAATAGATGAAGAATAGGATAGTTTTACTATCCTATTT
>JAAZMA010000022.1 GCA_012799055.1 Tissierellia bacterium | reverse complement strand
TAGCCTTGTCTCCCTTTTTATATTTATACAAAACTTTCTTTAATTTATTTGTAGATTCTATTTGTTGATTGTCTATTTTAGTTATTATATCTCCTAATCTGAGACCTGACTTATATGCTGGACTATTTTCCTCTACATGTACTAATATAACTCCACTGTCTACATTTAATTCTACTCCATATTGTCTTTCATATTTTTCCACTTCTGCTGCTACAACACCCATATAAACCGTTTTAAAATCTCCTTCTTCGATTACCTGTTGAACTATTGGCTTTGCCACATTTATGGGAATTGCAAATCCTAATCCTTCTGCTGCATCAGGTCTTATTTTTACTGTGTTAATTCCTATGACTTCTCCTTTGCTGTTTAACAAAGGTCCACCACTATTTCCTGGATTTATAGATGCATCTGTTTGAATTAAATCTTCTATTACAATATTTTGGCTAACTCTAATAGACCTATTTAATCCAGATATAACTCCTGCTGTTACAGTTCTTTGAAAATCTAATCCTAATGGATTTCCTATGGCTACAGCTAATTGCCCTACTTCTAAAGCGTCTGAATCTCCTAAATCAGCAGTAGGAAGTCCAGTAGCATCTACCTTGACTATGGCTAAATCTAAATAAGCATCATTCCACAATACTTTACCAGGCATTTTATCTCCATTTTCAAATAATACATTTATATTTTTTGCCTGACCATCTCCTACTACATGGGAATTAGTAAGTATATAGCCATTAGGATTCACAATTACTCCTGACCCACTTCCTGGTACTTCCCTTTCCCAAAAAATTTCCCTTTGAATTTGAACCATAGTAATTCCCACTACGGAACTCATGGATTTTTTAGCTACAGCCTCAACTGGAGG
Source organism: Tissierellia bacterium (assembly GCA_012799055.1). GTDB lineage: Bacteria > Bacillota > Clostridia > Tissierellales > Tepidimicrobiaceae > JAAZMA01. The sequence goes on along the minus strand of JAAZMA010000022.1, from coordinate 2,152 downwards.
AATATCTTCTGTAGTTGTAATATTTACTCCTTGCTGAATTTTTGGTGCTTCACCTTGATATATTTCTGGTGTTGGTATTATTTTCCCATAAATATATTTTGGTGCTATATATACGCTAATTGTGCCTCCAATAATGGCTGCAATTAATGCAACTATAAAGTATGACCATAAGCTTCTATTTTTTTTAGGTCTTTCATAATACATATTAATCTCTCCCATCAATATAAAGTATATACTTTAGTAGGTCTATCTCTATAGCTTAAGTTTAAATCAATATTTTCGTAGACCTCTCCTATGGTTTTTTTTACAGTTTCATAGGCAAGATTAGGAGTATTATTTTCTTTACTTAAATGTCCTAATAATACTATTTCTCCTTTTCCTAATAATATTTCCGACAAGGCTTCCCCTGCAGCTACATTTGAAAGGTGCCCTTCCTTACTTAATACTCTTTGTTTTAAAAACCAGGGATAATTACCTTCTTTAAGCATTTTCACATCGTGATTAGACTCCATTAAATAAAGATTTGAGCCTTTAATTTTGTCCTTCATATTATTATCTACCCATCCAGTATCTGTTGCAATACTTATTTTAAAATTTTTATAATAAATTATATAACCTACTGGTTCCCTTGCATCATGGTATATTTTAAATGGGTGTATTCCTAAATCGTTTAGGGTCAAGTCTTTATTTGTGTCTATAATTTTAATATTTTTATCCTTTACATCACCTATTACCTCTTCCATACCAAGCCAAGTACTTTTATTGGCTAATATAGGAATATCGTATCTTCTAGATAGTATTCCAGCTCCCCTTACATGATCTATATGTTCATGGGTTATTAAAATATAATCTATGGTATTTGCATCTACATTAATTAAGGATAATAATCTTTCTATTTTTTTCCCACTAAAACCTGCATCTACTAATATTCTTGTCCTATCTGTCTCTATATAGTGACAATTACCACTACTACCACTAGATAGGGAACAAAATTTAATTGACATTTATTTTCCCCCTAATGAATCTTTGTTCAAATAATATTATAATATAAATTTTACAAAAATACTAATATCCTTATAAAAATTAAAAAGATGGCATAAAACCATCTTTTATTAATAATCATCTATAAATAATTTATATCCATCGGAAAATTGTACCCGCCAAGCTGGTACCGCTTTTCCCTGTTTAGCTTCTCCTAATTCTTCTAAATAATTGTGCTTTTGAGGGTCAAAATAATAACATATGGAAATATCAGTAATAGTCTTTCCATAAACTTCTCCCATACTTAATAATTCTAATATAGCCTTAGGAGCAGTACTAATATATATTTCAGTATCGCCTAGTTCTTCATTTACAAGCCACAATCTTTCAAATCTTTTAACTCCCCTATTATCTATTTGAAAATTGGTAAAAGCCCTTTCTACAAAAATATCTTCATATACTTTAGAGTATTCTAAATAAAATACTCCATCCTCTTCTTTAATAAAAGTAAGTTTCATATCAGAATTATCAAATTGCCTTTCTTTTAAGAAATCTTCTGCAATTTCTATTGCTTTATCTTCATTTAAATTTGTAAACAATTTCACCTTATCTTTGTTTTCATATAGTATAAGTTTCTTATTAAAAACTAAAATAGATTCTTCACCTTTTACAATTTTCCCTAAATCTTCTTCATTAGTATCAATAATACCTAGATTTTTAAAAAATCTCCTATTTAATTCTCTTAGGTTTATTTTTTCATATTTAACTATCATAGTATTTAGATGGGGAATTTTTTTTGGAATATCAGTGGCTAATGATATATTTTTAGATGCTAAAAGCTTTACAACATCTTCAATAAATTCTTCTTTAATAGTTGGCTCTTCTATGGTTTTTTCTCCTATTAATACATTGACTAATAATATATTTGTTATTATAAATGCCACTATTAATATGGTTTTAGCCTTCGACCAATCCATTTTATTCACCATCCAAAACTATTGATTTATATCTTTTTCTAATACTAAATTGCCATTATAGATATCAAAGGCATATAGTTTATCTTCAAATTCTAATACCCAAGCTCCTATTAACTTTTCCCCCTTATCTTTTATACACAAATCTACATAGGCAATATTAAGACTTTTAATTGAAGATAATACATCTTCTTTTA
>JAAZMA010000195.1 GCA_012799055.1 Tissierellia bacterium | reverse complement strand
TATAATCTCCCTTTTTCAGTAACCACATATCTAGGTTTCAAATTATTTAAGGCTATGGCAGCAATATCTAATTTACATCTTTCACAACTACAACAAGGATTCTTTTTGTCATCTAAAAGTCTATTAATAGTACTTTTTACTTCATCTTCTATTAAATTTTTTAATTCCATCTTTTATCACTCCTTTGTACCTTATTTACAGCGTAATACCTTTATTTTAGGTTCAATATATCCAGGTAAATATATTCCATTAATCTTTATATGATTATCATTATAATTTATTTCAATTACTTCTTCATGGTCTAAATTTTTAAATGGATATGCTCTAGATAAAATTATCCCTTCAAGTTTAAACTTAGAGTCAGAAGATATATAAATATTTCCTTGATTTAATATTAATATACCACGAAAATCTAAATTACTATTTATTTCAATATTTCCTTCTGTATAAATAACTCCATTTAATATTAATTTATCATTATTTCCCTTTGATTCAATTAAAAGATTTGTAGGTCCCTTTATTAGTAAAAAGAACTTATCTTTATTTAAATATTCGTGCTTTACAGGATATTCTATAAGATTTCTATAAAATTCAAAATATTTTCTGCCACTTAAATCCTCTGAAATAATAATATTATCATAATCTAATGATTCTATCCCCATTATATCATTATCTAATTGATTTATCCCTATTTCTTTTTGTATATAATTAATATACTCTATATATTCTTGTCTTCTTTCTTTATTAAAGACATTGCTATATAATAATGGTATTCCTAATTCATAAAAATCCTTTATAATATTAACCTTTGCAAAAATTTCTTTAGTACTACCATTAACAATAGAATTAGTTTTAAATGTCATTATTTTTCTATTGTCCTCTTCTAAAAATGATGTGTAAACTGTTTTATGTGTATCTCCTTTAATTAAATCCTTTTCATCCATTCTAATTCTATTACTATAATATTCACCTAAATAACCATATTTTAAATAAGTTTTAATTCTTGGTAATATTTCATTATAATAATATTCATTTTGATATAGAAGTTTGTAAATTTTACCCTCACTTAAATAATAGGATTGCAGATTATTTTTGTTGGAATTTATTATTAAATATTCCATCTTAGAAGTATAAACTAAAAATGATGAGGAAATTAGTATTATACCCATAATCAATAAGGCCATTATTGAGATGAAACCTTTCTTATTGTTCAAGCCTTTCACAAGACTTCCACCTCTAAATTTAATATATTATAGGACATCTAATAAATGTTTTTGTTTTAAATACTATTTCTTCACCTAGAACTCCTTTAAATATAAATTGTAAATCCACTGTCTTGGTTTTAAAATTAATATTGCTATCCCCAATAGATACTACATGTTCTGCTAAAATATTGTGTCCACTGAAATCCGAAAACCTAGGCAAATTTGCATCCGATTTATTTATGGCAATTCTATATATTTTATTGTTTTTTAAATAATATGTAGAATAATTATATTCCTTCTCTGGAGAATGTCTCATAATTACAAATCCAATATTATTTGGATATTTTTCATTTAACCCTTCAATTTGTTCTATGGAGATTATTTTTTCTGCCTGTCTTATTTCTTTTTTAATATATTCTATGGCATATTGACCATTTAGCATTAATTCATCTATTTCTTCACCTATTTTACATGTATTAGTAGTAAATTTTAAAATAGAGTAAAAGCTTAAAAATAAAATAGAACTAATAGCCAAAGATAATAGTAATTCTATTAAAGTAAAGCCTTGTTCCCTATCTTTTATTAAATAAAGTTTATTTTGGAATAGGTAATAATGCCATAATTTCAACATTATTTATATTTTTCACCTCATTTTTAGAAGTAATACTAATCATTACTTCCCAAAGATTGTCTTTTTCTATTTTGTAGATATGGCATATGTATTTGTATTCTAAATTTTCCATATCTAAAGGTAGAAAAATACTTGCCTCTTCTTGATTTTTTAATGTTTCTATAAGTTCTATTAATTGCATATCGAAAATAAACTCCGTATCCTCAGTATTATTATAATCAAAAGATTTTATTTGTTCAATTATAGATTCTGCTGTATATATCATCTCCATTTTGGTTTTAGTAAGCCCTAAATTATATATTGCACTATTTAGTGTAGATAAACAAACTAAAACTACAAGTCCTAATAGAAATAATCCAAGCAAATTTTGGATTAAAAGGAAACCTTTATTGTTCATTAGCCCACCACTTTCAAGATATTTTAGTCATTATAATAAACATTTACTTTGCCAGTGGCTGGAGTTATGGTAATTTTAACAATTTTTCCTTTTTTGTTCTCTAATATTATTGTTCCAGGATTATCAGGTGCACCTGATAAACTAAACTTTATTTCTGGCTTTTCAATACTAAGTTGTTTAAGTTTAATTCCATGGCTAAATTTCTTATTTTTAACTATTTTTTTTACAGGATGATCCTGTTTATATATGGTATAGGTATTTCTATTAATATCTATAAGTACACTATGAGATATAGACTCTGTAATAGTTTTATTTCTTGCATAATTAATATCTTTAACAAATTCTTTTAACTCTTGCTTTTCCTTATAATTATGGAGTATATCTACTTTAAGCATGGGAATTAATAATATTATGGAAATTATAGAAATATATAATATTAATTCTAATAGTGTAAATCCCTTATTATTTTTCATATCTCTACCTCTATTAATATTTTACTGATTGTAAAAAACATAGGTAGTTATAATTTTTATATGGTTTAAAAAGCATTTAGTATTGCCATTCATTTAATCTATGGAGCATATATACAAATTCTCCCCTAGTGATTTTATTGTTTTTACTACTTATACTTTTAGAGCGAACACCTTCTTCATATAACATTTTATTAGCATAATAATCCCAATTAAAATTGTTATTGTTTAGAACCCTAGCCATAATTGTTTCTACTTCCTTATAAGTAATAGGATTATGTGGCCTAAAAGTATTATCCGAGTATCCATTTACAATATTATAATATGTTGCATAGGAAATAGCCTTTTCTGCATATCCAAATTCATGGTAATCCTTAAATTTCTGTATATTTGATGAATCATAAGGAGGATACCAGTCATATAATCTTGCTAGCATAGTTACAAATTCTCGCCTAGTAATTTCATTATTAGGCCTAAAGGTGCCATCTGGATAGCCATATATTATTTCCCTTTTTACATAAGTGTTAATTTCATCCTTTGCCCAATGACCTCTAGAATCATAAAAAATTGGCAATTGATTATCTACTCTTACAGCATAAATATTACCTAAAAAATCAATATTGTTCAAATTGATATCTGCAATTAAGTAATCACCCTCTTGTCTAGATGGAATATAAATCCATTTATTGTAATGATATTTGTAAATTCCGTATTTTACATTGTTTCCATAGGATTTAAATTTAATGCTTATCTTTTTATCTTTATCAAAGGTACCTGCTGGATTTAAGATTTTTAAACTATAAACTCCAGAAGCCTGTGTATGTCTATGGGAATTTGGATTGACATAGGATGTAGGTATTGAATCAATGGTGACTATTACATCACTATAATAAGTTCCAGGTTCAATATCTACTAAAAACCTATCATCTTCAGGTATTCCAATATTTGTCTTACCATCAATTGAAACTTTTTCCGTATAAGTCTTAACTTTATTACTATCTAATTGAAGTTTTTTGTAAGTTTCATTGTAGGATTTCATAAATCCATCCCAGTAACCAATTATAAAAGCCATTCTATAATTATCCGATTGAAATTTAAGCCCATACTCATTAATAATAATCTCATCATAGGTTTTATGTCTTGTCCATAAATTTGATTTGCCTAAAGTAATATCTATTATTGCTGCATATTCTCCCTTCATTTGCCCTAAGGTCATGCCATCTTTATTTCCATTTAAATCAGGTACTTCTATAAAATCTTGATTAGCTTTTCTATATGCCTCATTATAGCTTTCCTCATAGGCTCTTTTAAAACCAATTAAAAATCCTTCTCTGTATTCAAGTACATCATTATTTAGAGAATATTCCCTTTTAATCATGGTGTCTGAAGGTAAATCCCTATTATGGTCAATGGACCTTCCTTCTAAATAGTCCTTTGCCCCATAAATGGCACCTAATATTTCACCAAAATATTCTCCATCATCTATACCTTGTTCATAGGAAGTTTTTATAGGTTCTAAATTTGCTTTTTCGTAACCTTCTTTATATCCTTGTTGAAAGTTCTCCTTAAAATTTTTTAAAAAATCATATCTATATTCACTAGTTTCCCTATCTAAATTATACATTTCCCTTAATTTTCTATCACTGGGAATTGCCCTACTCCAATTAGAGTTTCTTCCATCATAAAAATCTCTATAACCATAAATTTCCCCTAAAGTTCTACCTAAAGTTTGGGGATAGTTAAGTTTTTCTTCCCTTTTATTATTATCGTCATTTTTATCATCTTTTACAGTTTTTTCATATCCGTCTCTAAAACCATATTCGTAGTATCTAATAATAATCCATTCATCTTCTAAGTCTACATCTTCATTGTATTTTTTTATAAATCTGTATATTATATCATCATTCTCTGGAATAATTTTATTATAAGGCATATCTGAATCGTACTTTGTACCTTCAAGTTTCCCATCTTCGTAACCTAAATCATATGCCTTGTATCTTATGTCTAGTTTTTCCCCATAGACAAAAGAGAAATTAGATATTACTAAAGAAAATATGATAAAAATAGTTAAATATGTTTTAATCCTTCTCATATTATCACTTCCTTACTTTGGAATTACCAATATTTTACCTTCTATTAAATCTTTATCAGTTTTAATATCATTATATTTTATTATTAAATTCTTCTTATTTATAGTACCATAGTTCTTAAGACTTATTTTATTTAAAG
>JAAZMA010000136.1 GCA_012799055.1 Tissierellia bacterium | reverse complement strand
CTACAAAGGTGGCTTTCTTTTTTAGAAATTACGAACATAAAGTTCTTTTTTAGAAATCATTTTTAATTTTCTTATTAACCTTATTGAAATTATAATATATATTATATAATATGTCAATGGGTTTTTTTATATAATCTTATTAAAACAACCCATAATCTATTTTTATTGCATTCATAATTTTTTTCATATCTTTAGATTTTATACTACCTATAGGAGAATTTAAATCTACTCTATATTTGCTGATATTTCGAATTCTTGTTACACTTACATATCTATCTCTTTTGGGGAAGTTATAAACCATCTTAATATCTACTTCATAATTTCTTGATTTATCTGCGTTTCCGCTTGATAATGGTACTACAATTAATTCATCAGTCATTGATTTTAATATTACAGCAGGATGCTTACCACCAAATTCACACCCAACATTAAATCCAAACTCTACCCACACTACATTTCCTCGTATTAAAACCAAATTATTTAATAATATTTCTAAATCATTAGTGTCTATTATACTAGAATTTCTTATGTAATTATTATTATGAAGATTGTAATATTTATCTATTATATTTTGAACAGCTTTCTTGTTTTTATTATATGCAAAACTTGTAATTTTGTTAGGGAAAACTGTTTGTGGTATAATCAAAGGGCTTGTCTCTTTTTTATATAAGTCTAATTGAGTACATAACCATTCGAAATAAATATTATTTCTTTTTTGCCCTATGCCATTTTCTATAATATCTACTAATTCCTTGTTTATATGATAATACTTAGCATGCATTTTTTACCTCCAAATTCATCCTTCTTACATCAGTATAACAAAAAATTCTGCAATTATCTACCATTTAGTTATAAGTAAAATTTTTAATGTTCAATTGTTTATTAGCCATTTCCTTGTCCTTGTTTTTCTACCAACTATTGTAAAATATGTTAATACTTTTTATAAGCTTAGTTTATTTTGTGTGTAACTATAACTGTATTTACAGTATGATAGCTAACCTCAATAAGTTTTTACTATTAATTTCACCTCCTTAATCAATTTAGCTTTTATGCTTACATCTCTCACTTAATAATTAAATTATTTGAAGTGTAGGCAATCTTACTTCTAGCTAATTGATGAAAAAGAGCCAAGATTCAACTCCTTGAACCTTAGCCCTTAACCCTTATTCCTGCTTTTAACCCTGTCTCTTCACTACTTAAACTTCTTATTATAAAACGGTACATCTATATTATATACTTTAGTTTCGTTTCCTACTGTAACGGTTACTTTGTATTTTAGAATATATCCGTCTTTTGGAATAGAAGGTTTCTCATCTTTGTTTACTTTTTTTGCATAAGTCCTATTTTCTAACTCATAAAACCTTCCCATTTCTCCGCTTATATTACGATAATTCCAATTACTATAATATTTATTATCATTAGTAGTAAAATATCCTGGACTATCTGGACTTGGCAACCTATATTCTACAAAATCTGGCCAATTTGTAAGCTCAGTGCTAATAGTAATGCCAGTATCCTT
>JAAZMA010000260.1 GCA_012799055.1 Tissierellia bacterium | reverse complement strand
TATTATTTTCATTTTATGTCCTGTTGCTAAAGAAAGTAAGGTTTCACAATAATCTATTTTCCCATTAATTCCTATTTCCTCCATTACTACCTCATCACAAGATAGTTCCATATCCCTGTCCATTAAAATAAAAGCTAACCAAATTAGGGGATTAAACCAATGTATAGAAAGGGCAATATAGTATAGAAATTTTATAATATGATCGTATCTTTTTAAATGGGTTTTCTCATGAATTATTATATATTCTCTTTCCTTTTCATTTAAGTAATTTGGTATGTATATTTTAGGATTAATAATGCCATGGATAAAGGCAGTGTTTAGATTTTTGTTTTCATATATATTATCATATAAATAATTTGAGGCTTTTAATTGGTCTTTAAGTTTCTTATTTGCAATAATGCCATTTATTAAAAATATAAGTATTCCCACTGCCCAAATATAGAGAAGACTGTTCTTTATAGAAAATTCCTTTTCATTGGTCTTGCTTTTGTCTGGTTTAGTAGGGAACCCTACTATTTCCTTATTAGGATTGTTAATTTCCTCTTTATTCATTTCTAAATCTGTTATTGTTTCTCTTTTCTCTTCCATATTTTCTATATATGATTTATTAGTAAATTTCATAAATTTATCTGGCATAGGATTTAATTCTGTTTCAAAAGAGAATGGGACTATTAATCTAATGAGAAGTATAAGCCATAGTATATATGAAAATTTTTTTGGAGATTTTTTAAATAAAAATCTTAAAACTATAATAAATAAAATAATAATAGAGGCTGCAATACTAGTATTAACTACACTTAAAAATAAATTTTCCATGACTAATCCTCCCTGTGAGCCCTAATCATGGCTTCAATTTCATTAATCTCCACATCACTAAGTTTTTCTGCCCTAGTAAAAGCTGCAATAAATTTAGGTAGTGAACCATCAAAGGATTTTTTAACATAATTGCTACTAAGATTAGCATAAAAATCTTTACGAGATACCAGTGATTTTACAATGCCATTTTCGTTAATAAATACACCCTTATTCTCCACTCTTTTAAGCATTGTATAAGTAGTAGATTTTTTCCATTGGAATTCTTCGGCACAAATATCTACTAATTCAGAAGATTTAATAGGCTCTCTTTCCCAAATTATTTCAGCTAATTCTGTTTCCATTTCGCTTAAATTATATTCCATATTATCAACTCCTAGTTTACATATTGTAGACTTAATATTAGTTTACGCTATGTAGACTAATATGTCAATGTTTTTATAAAAAAAATATTTAAAAAGCATCCTTAGATAAATAAGGCTGCTTTTTATTTCCTAATATTCAATTTGATTTCTATCATTATATAATGTTCTATAACCGAAGTATAATGAACCAAATACAGAAAGACATACAGCGGTGCAAATTGCAATCATTATGGCAATTTGATAAAGGATGGCTGTTGTTGGCAATGTACCAGATAAAATCTGTCCTGTCATCATGCCAGGTAGAGAAACGATGCCCATTCCTACCATAGAATTTAG
>JAAZMA010000026.1 GCA_012799055.1 Tissierellia bacterium | reverse complement strand
CCCACCTCCACTAATTTATAATATTAAAATTAGTGCCTGTACTATAACTAAAAGGTAAATGAAATTCTCGTTGATTATTTTCGTTGTGATATAATGTACTAAAAAGTGAGTAAGATGGAATACATGGGAGGGTGCAAATAGCATGGCTAATAATAATGATTCAAGAATACTTATTGTTGAAGATGATACAAATATTAATAATTATATTTTTGAAAGTCTTTCAATTAATAATTATAATTGTAAACAGGCTTTTTCTGGGACAGAAGCTTTGCTTTATTTAGGGAAATATGATTTTGATATTATTTTGCTCGATTTAATGCTTCCAGGAATTTCGGGAGAACAATTAATATCAGAAATAAAAAATTTAACGGACTCCTCTATCATTGTTATTTCTGCAAAGGATGAATTAGAAAGCAAGGTTGATGTATTGATGTTAGGAGCAGATGATTATCTTACAAAGCCCTTTAAAATAGAAGAATTAAAGGCTAGAATATTTGTGCAATTAAGAAATAAAAACAAGAAAGTAAATAATAAATTGATGAAATATAAAAATCTGACACTAGATAAATCTTTGCATAAGGTAATGATTGAGAATAATGAAGTAGATTTAACCCCACAAGAATTTAAAATTTTAGAATTATTATTAAGCTTTCCTAATAGAGTGTTTTCAAAGCAAGATATCTATGATTTTGCATGGGACGAATACTTTGAAGGAGAAGATAAAACAGTAAATGTACATATTAGTAATATAAGAAAAAAATTCAAAAAATATTCAGATGAAGAATATATAGAAACAGTTTGGGGAATAGGATTCCGATTAAGCAAATAAATCTTTAACAATTCTTTAATCTTTATTTTCGAATTATTAAACTTTTTCTTTTATAATGTAAGTAATTATAAAAGAAGGAGGTTAAAAATGGATTACTTACTTTCAGTTCAAAATTTATCAAAAAAATATAACAATCAATTTGCAATTAATAATATAAACTTAAATTTAAAAAAAGGCGAAATTTATGGGCTAATTGGGAAAAATGGAGCAGGGAAAACAACTCTTTTAAAGATTATAGCAGGATTAGTAAAACCTAGTAATGGAGACATTTCTTTATTTGACTATAGTGGGGATGACAGAAGGAAGGTTTTATCAAGAATAGGTACATTGATAGAAGCTCCTGGACTATATCCTAATTTAACAGCATATGACAATTTGAAGTTAAAGTGTTTATGCTTAGGGATAAATGAACCTAAATATATTGGTTCTATTTTAGAAATTGTTGGGCTAGAAGCGGAGTCAAATAAAAAGGTGAATCAATATTCTTTAGGAATGAAACAGAGATTAGGAATTGCTATGGCATTAGTAGGAGAACCAGATTTATTATTATTAGATGAACCTATAAATGGATTAGATCCGCAAGGGATAAAAGATGTTAGAGATATTGTATTAAAACTGAATAAAGAGTTAGGGATAACAATGATAATCTCAAGTCACATTTTAGATGAATTGTTAAAGATCGTTGATAGGTTTGGAATAATCAATGATGGAAGGCTATTAAAAGAAATATCAAATGCAGAGCTTAAGGAAATATGTTCTAATCATATTCAAATAAAGATAGAAGAACCTAAAAAAGCAATTGTAGT
>JAAZMA010000247.1 GCA_012799055.1 Tissierellia bacterium | reverse complement strand
TTTTTAGATGGAGCAGCAGATTTAATAGGAGTAGTATTAATTATTGGAGTTGCTAGAGCCATTAATATAGTAATGGATAATGGGATGATTTCTGATACATTATTATTTTATGCCTCTTCCATAATTAGAAATATGAATGCGGGGGTATTTGCAGCAGTTCAAATGGTACTCTTTAGTATTTTAGGTTTCTTTGTACCGTCTTCTTCAGGCTTAGCCACTTTATCTATGCCAATAATGGCCCCCTTAGCTGATACAGTAGGCATATCTAGAGCAGTTGTAGTTTCTGCCTATAATTGGGGTCAAGGCTGGATGGCTTTTATTACTCCTACTGGACTGATTCTTGCCACATTGGAGATGGTAGATGTAACCTATGATAAATGGCTTAAATTTATATTACCTTTAATGGGCATAACAGGGGTATTTTCCATAATAATGCTTGTTATTCATACCATATTATAATATTATTAATGTATATATTATTTGAAAGGGAGTTGTATAAATGGATAGAATTGTGGAACGATTTATTAAATACATTGGAATAGATACTAAATCTGATGAAAATTCCAATACTTGTCCAAGTACAAAGGGACAATTGGAATTGGGCGCAATTCTTGTGGAAGAATTAAAAGAATTAGGCCTTGAAGATGTTAAACAAGATGAACATGGCTATATATATGCTACTCTTAAATCTAATATAGATAAAAAAGTACCTACTATAGGGTTTATTTCTCACTTAGACACTAGTCCTGATTTAGATGGAAAATGTGTAAATCCAAATATTTTTATATATGAAGGTGGAGATATTAAACTTAATGAACAATATAGTATAAGGGAAAAAGAGTTTCCGTATTTAAAGGAATTAGTAGGGAAAGAGCTAATTACCACAGATGGAACCACATTATTAGGAGCTGATGATAAGGCGGGAATTGCAGCTATAATGGATGCTATGGAATATTTAATTAATCATCCTGAGATTAAACACGGAGATATTAAAATTGGCTTTACACCTGATGAGGAAATTGGTAGGGGAGCAGATAAATTTGATGTGGAAGGTTTTAATGCTGATTTTGCATATACTGTAGATGGTGGCCCTGTAGGGGAACTAGAATATGAAAATTTCAATGCCGCCTCTGTAAAAATAGAAATCCAAGGACAAAATGTTCATCCTGGTACAGCTAAAGGTATTATGGTTAATTCCCTAAGAGTAGCCATGGAAATTGAAAATATGTTGCCAGTAAATGAAAAACCAGAGTATACAGAAGGTTATGAGGGATTTTATTTATTAGATGATATTAATGGTAGTGTAGATTATACTAAAATGAATTATATTATTAGAGACCATTCCATGGAAAAGTTTCAACAAAAGAAAAGCCATATTAAAAAGATTGTAGACTTTTTAAATGATAAATATGGAAATATTATTACCATAGAAATAGAAGATAGTTATTATAATATGAGGGAAAAAATAGAACCCCATATGGAAATCGTAGAACTAGCTAAAAAATCTATGATAGATTTGGGGATAGAACCTAATATAAAACCTATTAGGGGAGGCACTGATGGGGCTAGGCTTTCATATATGGGACTACCTTGTCCAAATCTATTTACAGGAGGATATAATTTCCATGGAAGATATGAGTTTATTCCAGTAGAATCGATGAAATTAGCCTCACAGCTAATTGTAAAAATTATAGAAAATAATGCAAAGTGATGAAAAGGCCCTGCACACCCAAGAAATAAACTAAGGTAGGCTTTGCACACCCAAGAAATAAGTTAAGGTAGATAATGGTTTAGTTTATTGGGAAAATTTAATTTGTCATTCTGAGCATAAGGGAAGTATCTAAATGGCAGAAGGTCAAGATTCTTCACTACGTTCAGGATGACAACCTGGACTTTTCGCCAGTCTCGAAGTCTCCCTATTATTTTTATATTATCCAAAAGATAGGCCTGGATAATTGTGGGTTTAAGCAGGGAACCAATCTTAGTGTAGGTTTTGATTTTGTGTTCATCCTTTAGTTTATTTATCTAGTGAATTGTGTATTGTGAATTGAATTGCTTGGGAGTGATAAGTTGTTTAAAAGATTAATTTTAACTTTAGTTAATGGCATTGCCCTTTTTTTATTATTAATACTCCATATTATAACCCCAAAGGTTAGTAAAAAAACCATACTATTTGGAGTAAAAGTACCAAAGGATGCTATATATTATCCAGAAGTACAAAAATTATACAAAGAATATGAAAGAATTAGCCAAAAGATAGGTGTTATTGTTTTAATAATTTTATCCCTATTAGTATTTTATTTTGATCACTTAGGATTTCAAGTATTATCTATATTTTTTTACATAGGAGTATTATTTATTATTTATTTAAGAACAAATTATAAGGCTAGAAAATTGAAAAAAGAAAATAATTGGGATAAAATAGGTAGCAAAGTAGTAATATTAGATAAAGAAGATTCTTTGGAAATTCAAACTAAAACTGAAGATGATTTATGGATACTAGGGAATACCATATATTGTAATTCCAAGGACTCATCCCTATTTGTAAAAAAACGTTATGGAACTGGATGGGTTATTAATTTGGGGAGGCCATTAGGTAAAATTTTATTTACAATTTTCCTAATTGGGTTAATTATTATTATATTTAAATTTATTAAAATATAGCTTATTTTGGACAAGCTAATATGAATAAAGTAGAGATGAGGGATATAATGGGTGAAATAAAATATGATAAAAAATTTTCTATAAAAACCACTGGTATAAAAGAGTGGCATCATGAGGTAATTCACTATAATCGTTGTGAACCTACACCATACCATGCATTGGACAGGCTTTTTAAGCATTATAAATTACATAAAACAGATAGATTAGTAGATTTTGGCTCAGGTAGAGGTCGAGTGGCTTTCTATATCCATAATCGTTTTCATATACCAGTAGTAGGGATTGAAGCCCAGGATGATATTTTTGACCAGGCTATAAATAATAAAAAAAGATATAGACAAAGGGCAAAACATATAGAAGCTCCTATTTATTTTGAATATGGCTTAGCTGAAAACTATGAAATAGAACCAATGGATAATAGATTTTATTTTTTCAATCCTTTTTCTGCAGAAGTTTTTAAGAAGGTTGTAGATAATATTTTAA
>JAAZMA010000043.1 GCA_012799055.1 Tissierellia bacterium | reverse complement strand
TATTAAAATAAATATTGCTAATAATGAAAAACTAGCTAATAAAACTACAACCTTTCTATAGCCGATTCTATCACCTAAATATCCAGCAATAATTTGAAATATAATTATAGATAGTGCCATAAATACATTAAAAACTGCATTCACTTTGGCCCTCATATTACTTGGTAAATAGGATTGGACACTGGTTTCTCTTAAGGTGGCTGATGTCATGCCTAAAAATCCACATATAAAACGATTTGCTATCATAAAAGGATATGGAATGTATAATAAAATAATATCCATTATTTCATAAAAAATATATACAAATTTAGTAATTCCATATCGTTTTTCTGGAGGCACATCTACCTTGTATTGAACAATTCCTCCTAAAATCCTACCTACAGTTTCTGCACTTCTAAGAAATGCCAGCATAGTAACTGTTAAAAAGCTTGCTGTTTGAAAATAGGCTTGAACCATTAAATGTAGTCCATTAGCTGCTCCATTGGTAATACTCATATAAGTATAAATATTTCTAATTCCTTTTTCTTCTTTAAAAAAATTAAATCCTCCAACTAAATCTGATTTATACTCCTGAAAATCGAAACCCTTATTTATTTCCCCATTATGGATATTTGTAATAAAAAGTTCAAAAGTAGCAGCAATAATTGTAAGTACTCCTATAATTACAAATAAGGCACTTATACTTAAGGTTTTATATAAATAGGCAGAAACAGGGGACATTATAATCATTATTGTAGGATATATGGAAGAAGAAACTGCATAACCTTGTTGTTCAAAACCTATAGGTATAAGATCTGGGAACCAAGCTTGATAGGCTAATTGATAAATAGAAGAAATAATACCTAATATTAAACTAAGGCCTAGATAAAAATAATATTTAAATCCTATAATATTTACAATATATGCAGTCAACAAAAATATAAATCCCATTAGATAATCTAATCCTACTATAATTTTCTTTTTTGGATTTCTGTCTATAAAGGGGGCTATTAATATTGGCAATTGCCATAGCATTACCTTCTATTAGTCCTAAATTTATAATTTCAGGCCCTAATTCTATAACTTTGTTAAAATTTCCACGACCTAGTTCAAATTCCATTAATGTAAGTAATGAAAAGCTATTACGAAGTAGACCATGACTTTTCATTATCCATTCTCTAATTACATTTTCTTCCCCATTAGAAATAAATTTAGCCTTTAGCAAATAAAACCAGCCTTCTTGAAAATTGTTCATATAGATTTCTAATTCTGAAAGTCTTTCTATATTAGTTTTATTTCTGCAAGAATAAGCCTCTAATAACAAATAATCTATTATTAATGGGCTATTTAAAAAATTATCTCTATATTCTTCTATTTCTTTAAAAATATGATTTGTTTTTCTATAGAAATTTAAATTATGGAAAAACCTATCTATTTTTTCCTGATTTCTATCTAGAAACTCAGCATCATTATAATATTTAATTCCCAATTTTTTAAATAATTCCTCCACAATTTCTGGACTAGGTTCTACTTTATTA
>JAAZMA010000152.1 GCA_012799055.1 Tissierellia bacterium | reverse complement strand
TTTTATTATGATATAATATAAATATATAATCATAACAGAATAAGGAGAATTAAAAGATGAAAAAACCAATAAAACTAGTAGCCCTAGATATTGATGGTACATTGATCGATGATGACTATAATGTTTCTAAAAATACTATAGAAGCCATTAAATCCTTAGTAACTAAAGGAATAAATATCGCCTTAGTAACGGGTAGAGCAAATAAGGCGGCAAATAAGGTGAAAAATCAAATTGGAATAGATTTACCAATAATATCCCATAATGGTGGGAAAATCACTTTAGCTAATGGAGAGGAGATTTCCAATATAAAACTACCTATTTCCATGGTTAAAAAGATAATTCAATATGGTGAAGAACATAATATATACACTAAAATTTATATAGATGATATATTTTATGTGGATGTAGAAAATGAAGCAACTAAATATTTTGCAAAAAATCATGGTTTAGAATATAAGGTAGTAAAAAAATTAGGAGAAGATGTAATAGAGGATTGTAATATGGTATTATTAATTTATGATGAAGCCATAAATCAAGAGGAAAGAGATAGATTCAAAGATTTGGATCTAGATATTACTATGTCAACGCCTTATGCTTTAGAGTTTATACCAAAGGGAGTATCAAAGGGGAATGGGCTTAAAAAATTAAGTGAAATCCTTGGGGTTTCTAGGGAAGAGATATTAGCCGTAGGCAACAGTTTAAATGATTTAAGTATGTTACAATTTGCAGGTACGGGAATTGCTATGAAAAATTCAGATGAGAATTTATTAAAACTATGGAATAAGATATCTGAATTTACGAATAATGAGGAAGGAGTTTATAATTTACTAAAGGAGTTGATAATATGAGATATAATTTTGATGAAGTAGTCAATAGAAATAATACTGATTCAAGGAAATGGGGTACATTAGAAGAGATCTATGGAACCACCGATATTTTACCAATGTGGGTTGCAGATATGGACTTTAAATCTGCTGATGAAATCATAGAAGCTTTAAAGAAGAGAGCTGAACATGGAGTATTTGGTTATACTTGGGAGCAGGATTCATTTTATGATTCCATAATAAAATGGGTTAAAAGAAGGCATAATTGGAATATAAAAAAAGAATGGATATTATTCACTCCAGGTGTAGTAATGGGATTAAATCTGGGAGTAAGGGAATTGGTAAAGGAAGGAGAAAAGGTACTGATTCAATCACCTGTATATCCTCCTTTCTATAGAGTTATTGAAAATAATAATAGAATTGTAAACTTAAATCCACTAAAGGATACTGGTGAAAAGTTTGTAATGGATTATGAGGATTTAGAGCAAAAAATTGATAAAGATACTAAGTTAATGATGATCTGCAATCCACATAATCCAGTAGGTAGAGTTTGGACTAGGGAAGAACTGATTAGGCTAGGGGATATCTGTATTAAGAATGAAATAGTCATAATATCAGATGAGATTCATAGTGATTTTATATTAAAGGGACATACCCATGTGCCCTTAGCTTCTATTTCCAAGGAGTTAGAAGAAAGAACCATTACCCTAATGGCCCCTAGTAAGACCTTTAACATAGCTGGACTAGCTACTTCTGTAGCAATTATTCCAAATGAAGAGCTAAGAAATGCTTATGAAAAGGCAATTGAAGTCATGGAAATTGGCAATACTACTATTTTTGGTAATGTTGGCTTTGAGGCAGCCTATAATCATGGAGAAGAATGGTTAGACGAGCTGCTAATATATATAGAAGATAATATAGACTACGCTATGGAGTATATAAATAGGAATATACCTGAAATAAAAGTATATAGACCTGATGGTACCTATTTACTATGGCTAAACTTCAGAGGTTTAAATAAATCACCAGAGGAGATAAATGAAGCTCTAATTAAGATAGGGAAGGTAGGGTTAAATGAGGGTAGCCCCTATGGAAAAGAAGGGGAAGGTTTCTTTAGATTAAATATAGGATGTGCAAGATCAATATTAGAAGAGGGTTTAAGAAGAATAGAAAAAGCAGTAAAAAGTCTATAGTTTACAAAAAATCTCCTGTATTTTATACTCTAATCTGTGTTAAAATATGGTAGAAGATTAAACTTGAGAGGAGATTTAGTTTTGAAAAAAAGAATTATTTTAATAATGATTATATCAATTATTACAACTAGCATAATAGGCTGTACACCAGCCCAAAATAATGAAGAATCTGCAAAGGAAGGGTATCCAAGTAAGGGGATAACTATGGTAGTTCCATGGTCAGTTGGCGGTATAACGGATAGGGCAGCAAGGGTATTTACTCCCATATTAGAAGAACATCTAGGCCAATCTATTACCATTGTAAATAAAGAGGGAGCATCTGGAGCTATTGGTACAGAATACGCATATGATCAGCCCAGCGATGGATATACGATTTTATTTTCTGCAGAAACACCATCCCTATTTAAGGTTATGGGGATTAGTGATTTAGGATTTGAGGATTTTGATTATTTAAAGATGTTGGTACAGGATTTAAAATTAGTAGTAGTACCTAAGGATTCTAAATATGAAACCTTTGATCAATTAGTTACTGATATTAAGGCAAATCCTGGGAAAATCAAGATGTCATACTCAGGACCAGGAGCTAGTGGGCATCTTCAAGGATTACTTTTAAAGGAATTAGGATTGGATGTAGCCATGACTCCCTATGGTGGTGGGAACCCTTCTATGCTTGCTACAATAAGTGGAGAAGTGGATTTTACCTTTGGAAATTATGGAACCGTAAAGGATTATTTAGAAGTAGGAGATTTGAGAGCCTTAGCTACTTTTACTAAGGAGCAATCTGAAATATTAAAGGATATACCTCCTATGACAGATGCACTTCCAGAATCAGAAAAATATTTGCCACTATATTTTCCTAATCTTTTATTAGTGAAGAAAGGTACACCAGAGGATGTAAAGGCTACTTTAATGGAAGCCATAGAAAAGGCAGTACAGGATCCAAAATGGGAAGAATTTATAAAGACACAGTCTTATACTAGATTAGATGATTTAACAGAGGAAGAGATTGCTGATTATTGGGATAAATATACTTCCATTACATCATGGTTACTCTATGATGCAGGTGCAGTGGAAAAAAGCCCTGAAGAATTTGGAATTGAAAGATATGATCAATGATATGGGTGGGACAAATGAAAAACAAAGAATCAATTGAAGGATCAATACTTTTAGTATTAAGTATATTTTTTATAAGAGAGTCATTAAAATTACACACTGGGCAATCATGGGCCTTATCCCCTGCCTTATTTCCCTTGATTATTACATCTATGGCACTACTATTTTCTATATCTTTAATCCTTAAGAGTATTGGAAAATCTAGTGCTTATAGGGAGCAGGGTAATGTGAAATTAATGCTACTTATTGTAGCATTATCTTTTTTGTATCTTATATTTTTAGAAAAACTACATTTTATCCCTTCAACAATACTATATTTATGTGGATTTACATTTATATTAGGAGAGAGAAGATGGTGGATAATAGGAGTTATTTCAATAATTACTCCTTTAAGTATACAATATATATTTGGAAATTTATTAGGGGTGCTTTTACCCTAGGAAATATAGAAAGTAGTTGATGATTTGATTAGAGATATTTTAAATATAATAGATTTGAACTTTATACTATTAGTGTTTGCCGGTTCATTGACTGGGTTATTCGTTGGAGCTATGCCAGGTCTTTCTGTAACCATGGCAACTGCATTGTTGGTGTCTGTCACCTTTACTTGGAAGACACATAATGCCATGGCTCTAATAATGGGAGTCTACACTGTGGGAGTATATTCAGGGGCGGTGACTGCCATATTGCTAAATATTCCTGGAGCTCCCTCTTCAGTAGCTACAACTTTAGATGGATACCCTATGTCAAAGAAAGGTGAGGGCCTATTAGCTCTTAAAACTGCTGCATACTATTCATTTTTGGGGACAATAGTAGGTTTATTGGTGCTAGGAATCAGTGCTAAACAAGTTGCAAAGTTAGCATTAGCATTTACACCTATGGATTACTTTTTATTAGCATTATTTGGTCTAACTACTGTGGGGTCTTTGACTTCAAAAAATTTCACAAAGGGAATGTTAAGTGCTTTAGTTGGAGTATTTATTAGTACCATTGGTATGGATCCCATTATGGGAGTAAGTAGATTTACCTATGGAAATATAAATTTACAAAGGGGAATATCTATTATTCCTGTACTTATTGGATTATTTGGATTTTCAGAAATATTATATCAAATCACCCTAAATCAGGGGAAATCAGAAGCCCTTGATGTTAATAGAGATAAGATAAGTAATAAGGAAATTTTTAGTCATTGGTGGTTAGGCATCCAATCATCCATAATTGGGGTATTAATAGGAGCTTTACCAGGAGCTGGTGGACCTGTAGCCTCGTTAATTGCCTATGAGCAGGCTAAAAGAACTAATAAAAAACCTAAGGTACCCTTTGGAGAAGGGGCAGTAGAAGGGATAGTTGCCAGTGAAGCTGCTAATAATGCTTGTATTGGTGGAGCTTTGATTCCAATGTTGACCTTAGCAGTACCAGGGGATGCTGTTACGGCAGTAATATTATCTGCATTTTATGTCCATGGACTAAGACCAGGCCCCTTACTTTTTTCAGAAACACCGGAAATGTTTATGGTAATACTTGCAGGGGGATTTATAGGAAGTATTATGATCTTAATCTTAGGATTGACAGTTGCTCCTTTATTATCTAAAGTTATTGGAATAAAGCAAAGACATCTATTTCCCATAGTTGCTCTATTATGCATTATAGGTTCCTATGCAGCAAGTACTAATATATTTGATGTTTTGCTAATGCTAATATTTGGAATCTTAGGATTCCTAATGAGAAGACGAGAATATGCTGTAGCTCCAATGGTATTAGGATTAGTTTTAGGTGGCATCATGGATTCAAACTTTAGAAGAGCCATGTCACTACTTAGTTCTTCAGATAATGTATTTGGGGATTTATTTTTGAAGCCTATTACTATGGTGTTGAGTGCACTTATTGTGATTTCTATATCTTTCAACTTTGTATCTTTTGGGAGAACAAAGACAGATAAATAAGAAAAGTTATTATGGGCAATATTTACATTAGGACTTTGTGATGCTAATATACAATTAAGAAACTATTAGCTATAGGTGACTTATTTATTATGGTTTAAAGTTAGAGAAAATATAAGTATATAGTCAGGAGAATTCTTAATTGAGTTCTTTTATTTTTAGAAAGAAGGAGGAGATTTAGATGAATGTGTCCAATCATTTAGCTCAGAACATAGTAGAAGATATGAAGGAAATAATTAATCAGGATATAAATTATTTCAATAGCGATGGAGTAATTATTGCTAGTACAGATAAAACAAGAATTGGTAGTTTTCATGCTGGGGCTAGGAGGGTTTTAGATTTAAAACAAGATTTGATAATTAGATTTGATGAACAATATAAGGGAGCGAGGAAAGGGATAAACCTTCCTGTATATTTTGAAAATGAAATAGTAGGTGTAATAGGAATAACAGGTGAAAAACAAGAGGTAGAAAAGTACGGTAAAATAATACAAAGAATGACAGAGATTTTAATAAGAGAAGGATATATTCAGGAACAGAAAAAAATGGAGAGGGAAAGCAGAAGACAATTTATTGAAGAATTATTATTTAGATATCATAGTGACGATGAATCATTACTTACTAGAGCGGAGCTATTAAATATAAAACCTAACGTTGATAGAATAGTTGCAGTAGCCAGGATCACAGAAAATAACGATGACTTTGTATTAACTCCAACTATTAATGAGGAAATATTTAATTCGTTTAGAAGCCAAATTGAATATAATCCGCAAAATTTAATAGTTCAAAG
>JAAZMA010000189.1 GCA_012799055.1 Tissierellia bacterium | reverse complement strand
TTTTTGAAATTACCCTCGGTATACCAATAATAGCTTTTAATACTTCTTCCATGTAAACTAATACTAAAACTAAATGTACTGGCCATTTCAACACTGTAGCACCTAAAAAAGCTAAAGGTACTCCTACAAGCCATACTGCAGCCATTTCTAATTTCATAGAAAACTTAGTATCTCCACCACCTCTAAAAACACCAACTATTAAAGTACTATTCATAGCCTTTAAGAAAAAGAAAATGGATAACACTGTCAATAATTTTTTAGATGTAGCATATACTCCTGGACTTAAATTTCTAAATATCTTCAAAATCAAATCTGAACCAAGATACAAACATCCACCAAGGGCTAAACCCGTAAGAGCTGATATTCTCAAAAATCTATTAGCATAATCAATGGCCACATCCTCTTCACCTGCACCAATTTTATTCCCTACCATTACTGTACATGAATTTGCCATTCCTCTGGCAAGTACCATAAATAAATTATAAACAGTATTTAATATTTGAACTGATGCTGCAGCTTCCGTACCTATTTTGGAATAAGCTATGGAATACATAACATTACCCAAAGACCATATGGCCTCATTTATTATTACTGGATAGGTAGTAGAAAGATATTTTTTTAAAAAGTTTTTATTCCAATTAGTCATTTCCTTTACATTACCTGCCAAGGGGCTTGTACTATCTGAATACACTGCATATAGTATAAATAATATTTCTACTATTCTAGCTATTAAAGTACCATAAGCTGCACCTCTGATGCCTAATCTTGGAAAACCAAGTTTACCAAAAATAAGTAAGTAATTAAATAAAGCATTGGTTACAAAAGATATAATAGATGCTATCATGGGCATTTTAGCTTGTCCAATACTTCTAGATGCAACAGAAAAGGTAAAGCTAATTCCAGTAATTATATAGCTGAAAACTACAATACTTAAATACTCTACACCTAAGTTTATTACTTCTACATCCTTGCTGAAAACTTTCATAATAGAATCTGGAGCTACTAATACTGCCATAGAAAAAATTAAACCTAAAATAATACTAAGAGTAAGAGAAACACCTATTATTCTTCTAATATTTTCAGTATCTCTTTTTCCCCAAAATTGGGCTATAAAAACAGAAGAACCTGTTACTATACCAAATATAATTAATGAATATAGAAAAAATACCTGATTAGCAAAACCAACTGCAGCAAGACTTTTTTCACCTAGACTACTAATCATCAAAGTATCTAACATATTTACAGAATTTATAATTAAATTTTGCAATGTAATTGGCAATGCAACTCCTATCATTTCCTTATAAAAATTGTTCCTTTCCCCTAAACGTTTCATATTTCACCTCCAGTTAATTTTAATCACTTCAGTTTAGCCTTTATGATTTTATCATATTTTTTTTAATTTTAATAGGTCAAAATTAAATAAGCATTTGAACCCAGCACTAATATATTAAATTATTTAAAAATTAGTATATTAGTGCCAGGTTCCTATATTTAATCTATATTTATCTCCTTGCCATTATATTTAATGCTAAATCCATCCCAATCCTTAGGTATGCACGGGTTTATATGAAATTCATTTTCTACTATCTTAAATCCCAATATATTCTCCAATCCTACTCTATACATCCATCCAGAAGAGCCAGTGTACCAAGTCCAGCCTCCTCTACCTAAATGGCTAGGATTAGTATATATATCAGCCGCTACTACATAGGGTTCTACTTTGTATTTGGCGCATTCTATGAAAGACTTAGAATGATTTATTGGATTTATCATTTTAAATAGTTCATAAGCTTTGTCTCCTTCTCCTAATAATGCAAAAGCTTTAATAAGCCAAATGGCTGCATGAGTGTACTGACCTCCATTTTCTCTAACTCCTGGTACATAAGATTTAATATATCCAGGATCTAATTCTGTATCTTCAAAAGGTGGAGATAATAGAGCTATTATCCCTTCTTCTTCATTTATCAAATAATTTTCTACTGATTTTAAGGCTATTTTTACTCTTTCTAAATCTCCCTCTCCTGAAATAACAGCCCAGGATTGAGCTATAGAGTCTATCATACATTCAGAGTTCTCCTTTGAACCTAGAGAAGTACCATCATCAAAAAATGCCCTTTTATACCATTCTCCATCCCAAGCATTTTCTTCAATAGCATCTTTTAAATCTAATACAATTTTATCATATTTTTCTTTTCTTTCATTATCATTCATCTTTTCACATATAGGCACAAAGAACTTAAGAACTGTAATTATAAACCAGCCTAACCACACTGATTCACCTTTTCCCTTATATCCAACTTTATTCATACCATCATTCCAATCCCCACCACCCATTAAAGGCAGTCCCCTTTCTCCAAAGTTTAGGGATTTTTCAATTGCCCTTATACAATGTTCATATACTGTACCCACTTCCTTAGATAAGGAAGGTATTTCATATCTTTCAGCTTCATCATCTCTTAAAATAGGACTTTCTATGAACAGTACTTCTTCTTTTAATATACTTTCATCCCCTGTAACTAAAACATATTTTGCTACTCCCAATGGTAGCCACAACAAATCATCAGAATATCTACTTCTAATTCCCTTATGCACTTCTGAATTTGGTATAGGATGCCACCAATGTTGAATATCTCCTTCTA
>JAAZMA010000249.1 GCA_012799055.1 Tissierellia bacterium | reverse complement strand
TATTAAACTCTTCTACTGTTAAACCAACACCTTGTCCATTCATAACTGCTGGTCCAAAAGGTGAAAGATTATTAATTCTTTCTGCTTTTATACTATCTACATCTATACAAGCACCTGTTAAAGCAACGACTAATAAATCCATTATAAGTCCTGGATTTATACCAGTTCCCAAAACTGAAACACCATTTTCCTTAGCTATTCTATCCATTTCCTTAGCAAGTTCTGGTTCTTGTGCCATAGGATAGGCCATTTCCTCAGCAGTTGAAATTACATTTATTTTGTTTTCCAAACAATATTTTATTCTAGGAAATACGTCCTTAGTAAAAGAATTTGTAGCTATAATTGCTACATCAGCAGCTTTTTCTGTTATTGTCTCTTCGGCAGTTTTAATAATAATATCCTTTCTGTCTCCTTTTTCTATATCTATAATGTCAAATATACTTTTGCCTAGCTTTTCTCCTATATCAATTGCCCCTACAATTTCCACCCCTTTCTTTTTAAGTAATATTTCTGCCATGCCTTGACCCATAGCACCTACGCCCCAAAGTATTACCTTTACATTTTCTCTTTTCATGTAGACACCTCCATGTTTTTTATATATTAATGTAATTTTTACCTCACAGTATTCCAATAGATTTTAGTCTGATTTTTGAATATTTCGACATTTTAAAATGCTCTACAGTACAGTTTGACTTAAAGATAATTTACCCATATAATCCTATTTTTAACTTTTTATATATTTATCTTAAGATAAACTTATTGCAGCCACCATTCTATCCTGAGTAGCTTCTTTTCTATAAGAGTAAAACTTATCTATATTACATGAAGTACAAGCATTAGAAGATATAATGTTCTCATCTAATATTCCCATTTTTCTGACTTGAAGATAGTTTAATTTCCACAAATCTAAATAAATACTACTATCTCTTTTTATTAAAATATCTTGAAAATCATTATATTTTTTTATAAATTTATCCCCTAGTTCTTTAGATATTTCATAACAACAAGGTCCAATAGATGGACCAATTGCCACTAAAATATCCTTAGGATTAGAATTAAATTTTTCAATAAAGGTACGTATCATATTTCCTGATATATTTTCAAAACTTCCTCTCCATCCTCCGTGGGCAAGCCCTACTACTCTTTTTTCTTTGTCTAAAAAATAAATAGGAACACAATCTGCATGATAAGTCATTAAAACTATATTCGAAAGGTCTGTTATTAAACCGTCTCCTTCTTTTCCAAGAATTTTACCATAATTAAGTGTTTTTTCATCTATTATTTCAATATGATTGCTATGAATCTGAGTTAAATATAAAACATTAGATTTTGAAACATTAAATATTTTCGATATATTCTCTATAATGTTTTCTGAATTCCAACCTATTTTAGAACTAAATAAATGATTTACAAAACTAATTTTTTTTAATTCTTGAAATTCATAATAAAGTATATCCCTATCATATCTTTCTATTATATTCATCTATGCACCTCTAACACTATTTTTCATCTAATATTTTTTTTAATTCTTCCATAAAAGTATTTAAATCTTTAAATTGACGATAAACTGAAGCAAATCTAACATATGCTACTTCATCTATATTTTTCAATTTATTCATTACCATTTCGCCTATATATTGACTAGTTATCTCCTTGTCTAAGGAATTATATAACTCCTTTTCTATCTCATCTACTATTCCTTCTATAGTACTTAAAGGCACCGGCCTTTTTTCACAGGATTTTAATATTCCATTTATAAGCTTATTTCTGTCATAGGCCTCTCTAGTTCCATCTTTTTTAATTATTATTAACGGCATCTTTTCAATTTTTTCATAGGTTGTAAATCTTTTAGAACATTTTATACATTCTCGCCTTCGTCTAATAGCTTGTCCTTCATCAGTTGGTCTAGAATCTATTACTTTACTTTCATAATAATCACAAAATGGGCATTTCATTTTTTCACCTCACTATCTCTTATTATAATTATATTATATTGTTTTTAAATTGTCTAATAACTTAATCATACATAATATCTATATTTACCAATATAGCATCAGCACCTATCTTGACTATTTCCTGCCATTCAATTACATAGTCATTGTTTTTGCCAAAAATACCTAAAACTTTACCAGGCCCAGGCACTACTACAGCTAATACTCTTCCATTTTCTAGATCTATTTCAAAATCATATATAAATCCAATCTTTACTCCATCCTTTATGTTTATAACTTCCTTTTCTCTCATTTCAGATAATTTAACCATTACCCTACCCCTTTCTTTATCCTTTTTATTATATATATTTAAAGCACAAGGATAAATATTACTTTTTTAGGTAAAGTAATGGTTAAAATTAAATTAATTTTCTCATCTGTTTCAATGCATTTTTTTCTAATCTAGATACCTGTGCCTGAGATATACCAATTTCATCTGCTACTTCCATTTGAGTTTTGCCTTCATAAAATCGTAAATTTAATATTAATTTTTCTCTTTTATTTAATTTTCCTATTGCCTCTCTTAATGCAATTTCTTGAAGCCAAATTTCATCTTCAGATTTTTCATCCTTAACTTGATCCATTACATAAATAGCATCTCCACTGTCGTGGTATATGGGTTCAAATAAAGATATAGGCTCTTGTATTGCATCTAATGCAAAAACCACTTCCTCCTTAGGTAAACCTAATTCATTAGCAATTTCAGTTATAGTTGGTTCTTTTAAATTTTTATTTATTAATTGATCCCTAGCTTGTAATGCCTTATAGGCTATATCTCTTAGAGATCTACTAACTCTTATGGAGTTATTATCTCTTAAATACCTTCTAATTTCTCCAATTATCATAGGTACAGCATAAGTAGAAAATCTTACATTTTGGCTCAAATCAAAATTATCTATCGCCTTTATTAAACCTATACAACCTACTTGAAACAAATCGTCTGCATTCTCTCCCCTTCTATTAAACCTTTGAATAATACTTAATACTAAACGTAAATTTCCTTGTATAAATTCTTCCCTAGCTTCCATATCTCCTGCCTTAATTTTTACAAATAATTTTTGCATTTCTTCATTTGTTAAAACAGGAAGCTTTGCTGTGTTGACGCCACATATTTCCACCTTATTTGAATACAACTATTTCATTCCCTTCAATATGTTTTGCCCCTTTCAATTAAAATTATTGCCTCAATTGATTTTTTTATACAAAATAACTTTACTAAATATATCCATAAGTTTTACATTAATTTGACCATTTCTTTTTTTAATCTTTTAATTATTCTTTTTTCCAATCTAGAAATATATGATTGAGAAATTCCTAATAAATCTGCTACTTCTTTTTGAGTTTTTTCTTTTCCATTTTTAAGTCCAAATCTTAATTCTATTATAGTTCGTTCTCTACCCGATAATTTTTCTATGGCTTGATTTAGTAGTTCTTTGTCCACTTCTTCTTCTAAAAATTTAAATATAATATCACCGTCTGTGCCCAATATATCTGATAATAATAATTCATTTCCATCCCAGTCTACATTTAGTGGTTCATCTAATGATACTTCTGATTTTATTTTGCTATTTCGTCTTAAATACATTAAAATTTCGTTTTCAATACATTTAGATGCATATGTGGCTAACTTTATATTTTTATCTGGATTAAAGGTGTTTACTGCCTTTATAAGTCCTATAGTACCTATAGATATCAAATCTTCTATACATATTCCTGTGTTTTCAAATTTTCTAGCAATATATACTACCAATCTTAAATTTCTTTCTATTAAAATACTTCTAATAGTATCATCGTATTTTAATCTTCCTAAATAATAAGTTTCTTCCTCTGGTTTTAAAGGTGGTGGCAATACTTCTCCAGAACCTATATAATAAACACTATTTCTTAATTTTAATTTTCTCAAAATTTTATAAAAAAATAAATCCATTTTTATCCCTATATTTCCCAAAATAACCCCTCCCCTTTTCTAACCTAATACTTCAGGATGTAATAGCCCACTATATCCTTCATCAATTGCCAATTTATCATTATAAATTGCAACTATTGTTTCATCAGTTATTTTTCTCACCTCATTTTCTAAGTAAATTTTTATACTATCTGGTTTAAATCCTATCAATATACCGCTTTCATTACCTATGGATTTAAATGGTATTAATCTTAGTCGTATATCATCTCCAATCTCCTCCATTATTTTTCCAATAGTACTTAAATCTAATTCTTCATTATTAATATACATATTCCTTATGCTTTGAGGTAAAATAGTTTCCAAAGCTGAATATTCAACTATAATTACAGGTCTTTGAGAAATAGGTTCCTTTAAAGAATTCCCCGTATCTATTAGTGCAACTAAATTTACCTCCTTGTCCTTTAGCCCTATTGCAATAGGAGTTAAATAGTTTTCTTTATTCATTCTTTTCTGATAAAATCTAAGTATATATATTATGAGAATGATTGCAATTCCAATTCCAATTATTAAAAAACATAATAATTCGTTAAGATTTTCAAATGAAAATCTTGTAGAATAAGAATTATTGTTTATTATATAAAAAATTCCAATAATGGCTCCTGCAAATATGAAAGATACCATATAAAAAGTGGAAATTTGTTTTATAAATTGCTGAAACCTTTCTGGATTAAAAGCCAAAATTATCATTAAAATAGAAATTGAAAATTTTATTAAAAATTTTCCCATAAATTTTAATGATGGAAAAAAAACTATTAAAGTATAAATTGATCCCACTAATGCAGATACAAATAATCTCAATTTGCTAGTTTTAGTTCTTGTAATTCTTTTAGTCACATATAATATAATATAATTAATTAGTATATTTTCCATTAATAGGTACTCAATATATACATACAATAAAATGCCTCCTCCCCCAAATATCTATACTAAAATCCTATTCGAAAACAAAGGTGTTTATGTCCATTATATAAATTTTTGTTCTAATAAAATGTCATAAACTAGCAATAAAAAAAAACGATTCTCTACTTTGAGAAACGTTTTTTTACATTATTTTTATTAAATTTTCTTCTAAAATATTATCTATCTCTTTTTAAAAAAGTAGGAATATCTAAATCGTCTATGTCAAAATCACTACTTGCTGCACTTTCTTCTTTTATGCTAGTTTCTATTTCTGAACTTATCTTTCTTTTTTTATCTATATCAAATCCTGTCGCAATAACTGTTATTTTTATTTCTTCCTTTAAACTTTCATCTATTCCAGCTCCAAATATAATATTGGCATCTTTATCTACTGATTGTCTTATTAAATCTGCAGATTCATTTACTTCAAATATACCTAAGTCTGCACCTCCAGTAATATTTAATAATACTGCTCTAGCTCCATCAATAGAAGTTTCTAATAATGGAGATTTTATAGCTTGTTTAGCTGCTTCTACTGCTCTATTTTCACCTGAAGCCTTGCCTATACCCATATGTGCAATACCTTGGTCTTGCATTATAGTCTTTACATCGGCAAAATCTAGATTAATTAAATTTGGAACTGCAATTAAATCAGATATGCCTTGTATCCCTTGTTTAAGTACTTCGTCTGCCATAGCAAATGCTTCCACCATAGTGGTTTTCTTCTCAGCTACTTGTAATAAACGATCATTTGGTATGGTAACTAAAGTATCTACCTTAGTTTTTAATTCTTGAATTCCTTTTTCTGCATGGACAGTTCTTTTTCTGCCCTCAAAAGTAAAAGGCTTGGTTACCACTCCAACTGTCAAAATCCCCATTTCTTTTGCTATCTCTGCTACTATAGGTGCTGCTCCAGTACCTGTACCACCACCCATACCAGCAGTTATAAAGACCATATCTGCTCCTTTTAAAGATTCTGTGATTTCATTTCTATTTTCTTCAGCTGCCTTCATCCCAATCTCTGGATTAGCACCAGCACCTAAACCTCGAGTTAACTTTTCCCCTATTTGTAATTTAAAATCAGCTTTAGATGAATTTAATGCTTGTCTATCAGTATTCACTGCGATAAACTCAATTCCTCTAACACCACAGTCAACCATTCTATTTACTGCATTATTTCCTCCTCCACCAACTCCAACAACCTTTATGGCTGCAAATTCTTCCACTTCTACATCGAAATCAAACATAACCTTCCCCCCCTATTTAATTTATTTCGATTTTAAATAAACACTTTCATATTAATTCAAAAACATATTGGCTAAAATATATTAATTTTTAATTATCTAAAACTTATTTATCTTTTCTAATTTTCCTTCCACTAAGTAGTATCCTTCTAATACTAGCAAAGTTTTCAAATAATCTTCCTCCAAATGTAAATATTGCCGCATAATATAGTGGCACTCCCAACCTATCTCCAATATAAGCAAGGAAAGCCGCTAAAATAGCATTTCCAAAAAAACCTGATAAAAAAATACTAGTATCAAATTTATCTTCTAAATTAGCCTTTATACCTCCAAAAACTGAATCTAAACAGGCTAATATAGCTACGGAAATATATAGTGAATAAGTTGTGTTGTAAGTAAATGGTAAGAGCAATCCTACTATCACTCCTATCAATATACCTATTAATGCAAAAAACATAAATTAATCACCTTCTTTTAGTGGTTTTGCATATGAAAAATTAAACCTACCATTATACTCAGGTACTACAATATGATCTTCTATGGTAGTTTCAATATTTAGTTGATCTATGGTTCTTAGTGCATAGGCATAGGTATTAGGGGCATTTATAGCTGCATTTAAAAGTTTTGGATCTCCTATAGCTTTAATAACAAATGGTACTGCAACACTTTTGTCATTTACTTTTATTACAGGACCTCTACATTTTATTTCAGATATAGATAAAATTCTTTGTCCATTGATACTTATCGCCTCTGCACCAGCTCCTTTTAAGTCATTAATAACTCTTAATACATCTATGTCATGAATTAAGTCTAAATCATACTCTTGTCCAAAAGCTGTTTCAGACATATTGTCTTCCATTCTAACAATAATACCAGGGCCTTCCACTTCTTTTAATCCTGAAGCAATTTTAGTATTTTGAAGTTCAGTCTCTAATATATCTATAATATCCTCATCACCCAAAGCAATACTTTCCAAAATTCGTAACTGCTCCGTTCTTTGAACCGTTAATTTTTTTACATCTTCAATTTCTTTATTTACTGCATTTATTTCATTTTGCATAGCTTGAATAGAACTTATAGTAACTGGTGCAAGAATAGGAATGTTTTGCTTAAATTGTCCAGCCATAAATATTCCCAAAATTATTGAAAAAAACAATATGGTAAAATTAGGTTTTTTTGTGTTGTTCATATATATCACCCAAGCTAATTATCTTCCTCTTCTACTGGTTTTGCATAAATAAATTCCTTTAATTTCCTATACTTCGGTATTTTAACATTAGTTTCTTGAGATAAATGTACATTATAATCATAATATTCTAAAGTATATACAATTCCCCTTTTAAATGCCAAAGCTGATTCTAATGTACTAGGATTTCCTATGGCCTTTATCACAATGGGTGAATTTATAGAAACCCCGTTTATCTCTATATGATCATTTGCCCTTTCAATTTCTGTAAAAGTAGTATATCTTTGATCATTAATAGAAATAGCCT
Organism: Tissierellia bacterium; assembly: GCA_012799055.1. Taxonomy (GTDB): domain Bacteria; phylum Bacillota; class Clostridia; order Tissierellales; family Tepidimicrobiaceae; genus JAAZMA01. The sequence continues at coordinate 1,247 of JAAZMA010000249.1, read as the reverse complement.
CTGCCTCAGCTGCATTTAATACAGATATGGTCTGAAGAATTAAATCTAAATCATCTACTATATTAGATTCTACACCAAATTGAACATCTACTGGAGGATCTTGTATTTCTAAAATAATTCCTGGTCCCTCTAAATCTACATAACCTGCTAACATCCTATACTTTTCTAAATCTTTATATAAATTTTCTGCATAAACATTAGTATCAGCCTCTCCTTTTTCATACGTCTTTATCTTAGCCTCAGCCTCATCTAACATTTTAATTGCTGCATCTCTATCTTCTTGAGCCTTTTTTAACTCTAGGGCTAATTGCTGAGCTCTTTGAGTAGGTAGAGCACCATCTCCAACAACTTTATTAACTGTTTTAAATTGTATGGCTAATATAATACCTAAAATTAAAGAAACTATGGTAATGGCCAATTGGCCTTTAGATTTTCTCATACAATTCCCCCTATATATCATCCATTACTATTATTGGGTTTTCGCCCTTATTCATCAATATTTGTTTTACTACTAATTTTTTTTCCTCAATATCTTTTAATATTTTAGAAAGAAAGCTTAATTTATATTTTACATTATCTAAGGGGCCAAAGGCAACCTTAATACCATTATTTAATTCAATCATAGTATTTTTTTTATCTGAAAAGTTAATATACTTCATCTGTTCCAATAGTTTAGCCTCTTTTCCTAAAGTAAAAAAATCTAAGTTTCCGCTTCCTTCAACACTGTCAAATATACAATCCCCTATCTGTAAATTGATTAATTCTAATCCAAAAACCTGAGGAAGCTCTGTATCCCCTTTTCGTTCCTCCATTCTTAAAACATAACCCTCTTCATCTATATATACAAATGCACCTATATAGGGAATTATAGCTATTTCCTCCCTTTCCACTATTTGGATTTTTATGGTGCTTGGTAATTTTCTAATGATTTTAACACTCTTTACATATGCTAATTTATTTATATTTTCTTCACAATATTTGTTATTTATTTTAAATATATTCTCTCCATTCATGCAAATTGATGCCTTTAGAATTTGATCATCGCTTAAATTTTTATTGCCTTTTATTTCTATATTCTTAATATTGAAAAAATCCGTTTTAAATACAAATAAATAAATTAATGCTATTATAAATAATAATAATAGTAAATTTAATATCCTCTTTCTTCTTTTTTCTCTTTTTTTACGTTTTTGATATCTCCTACTATTTTTCATAGCATTACACCACCAATTTGCTTGTCCAATTTA